>JAEEIN010000148.1 GCA_016281385.1 Lachnospiraceae bacterium
GTTTATTCCTATATAATAACCTTCAGGGATATGGGACACCTCAAAACAGACGGAACCATGGAGAGCAGTCAGGGAGCATCCTGGTGCGAAATATATGTAATAGACAGCTTCCAAAAAGATGGCTATAAAAAGAAGATCCTTGCCTATCTCTGCGACGAGGATAACGAAACCGCCTATTACGTCGGCAATGAAAAAGTGTCCTGGGAAGAATTCGACCGTTTTCTCAAAGAAGATCGAAGCCCCATCGGCGTCTGGTGGACCACCACAAAAAAGGACGATGATTGGATGAATTACTACGCAAGATAGAGATAATAATCTTTTACTTCCTTTTCGGGATTTGTTAAGAAAGTTTAAGATGCCGCCCGAGGCGTTGAAGCCCGGTGAGGATTCGTATATTCTGTTTATATATTTGTTACGGAGGTACGGTTATGGGGCGAAAGTTTTTTAGAAGATGTCTGGCGATTGTGCTGGCGGGAAGTGTTGTTTTTGCGGGATGCGGGAAGAAGAACGCGCTGAGCGAAAGCACAGAGGTGAGTGATTCCATCGATTATGAAGCAGCTTATCGGGAAGAAGAGGTTAACGACGTTCTGGCGGATGAATGGAGCCGGGATGAAGAGGGAGAGACTGAAGCGTTTATGACTTTATCCGAGTATCACTCGGGAGTGTTTAAGGATAATGAGAGGGGAGAAAGATACTACAGGGGATGTTTTGCGGATAATAAGTATATTTATTCTCTGGATACATATTATGACCATAACGGCGATTTTTGGACTTCAACGTTTCTGAGCCGTGTTGACATATCCGACAGGTCTGTATCAGTAACGGACTACGGATATTGCTATTCGGGTATGGTTGCCGATCCTTTTTCCGTGGGAGGCAGGATATTTGCAACATCCGAGGGACCGGAATCCGAAGAAGTTGAGGATGACGAAGTACGAAGATGCCGCATTGTGGAGTTTCTTCCGGACGGAGAAACAACAGAAATGGCGGATGTGACCGACGTTCTTGATGAACATGGTCTGATCCCTGAAGATATTTATCAGATAGTCGATGCTAAACTGGTTTATGAGCCTGCCACGGGGGATACATATATCCTTCCTCCGACGGAGAATTTCATTGTTGCGGCAGACGAAAACGGGCATGAGATAACGACTTTTAAGGGATTTTCAAATGAAGGAAGCATTAAGCTTTCCTATTATGCGGCAACTTCCGACGGGCATCTTATCTTCATGGAAGTATCAGGGAAAAATGAAGCGTTTTTCATATTTGAAAACGGTGAACCCAAAGTGCTTCACGAAGGCGAGACGGGACCAGAAGCCATGGGTGAACATATGCTCATAGACGGGCATGGCAGGATCCTATTTATGGCCGGAACGGGGAGCTGCTCCATTTACAGCTGGGATATCAAAGAAGGAACGCAGGAGAAGTTATATACCGAGGGTGTCGATGGAGAGCGCTTCGGATTGGTAGACACCTTTGCAAGAAATGAAAATGGTGAACTTTTGATCTTCTATGATAATGATCTTAAAGTGCTGTCGCTTTCGGGTCCGGCCAAAACGGTGGAAATATCGTTACAGCCCATGACAACCACGGGATATACATTAAAATCCGCCATAAAAAGTTATGAAGGGCGTCATCCGGGGGTTAAGTTCAATATCCTTAAGGAAGCTGCGCCGAGTAACCACGACACGGAACTTAACAGGGTTTACACCGAAATGGCACGGGGAGAAGGTCCGGATATCATCTTTCTTAATGATTCGGACATGCACACGCTGGCCAAGTCAGATTGTTTGTATGAAATGTCGGATGTTCTGAGAGATGATGTTAAGAACAAACTTCTGCCCGCAGTTTATGATAACGGCCGGTTTGAAGGCGGAAAGTACAAAATGGGCTTTGAACCGAGTCTGCGTACCATGATCATAAACAAAAAGTACTGCAAAGAAGAGGCCTGGAGTGCGACTGATATCGTAAATATAGTCGAAGAACGGGAAAAAGCAGGAGATCCATTTGAATGGCTTGCCTGCGGTAATAGCTATGACGGAAATTCGCTCATATTGTTTATGGGAAAGATATGCGAGTCCGAATTCGTAGACCTTGATGCACATACCTGCGATTTTGATTCAGAAACCTTTGTAAAACTTCTGAACATCTGCAAAATGTATGATGACAAGGATATAAAGAGAATGGGCGATTCATATAAGCTTATGAAAGAAGATAAAGCGCTCATTTATATTGACTATATGATGACATTTTCGCAGTTTTCGGAAGATCTTAACAGGCTCGGAGATGATTACAGGATCATAGGATATCCTACGGTAAAAGGAAATGGTAACATACTTATAATGTCAATGGGGGTGTCCGTAAATAAAGCAACTGTGGAACGGGATCCGGATAAGAAAGAAGTTATAGTGGATTTTCTTAACTGGCTGTACTCACCGGATTTAATCTCGGATTCATTTACCGGTACCATACCCACAAGAATAGATGCCTTTGACGGCAAAGTGAAAACACCGGCAGATACGAACTGGCTGGATTCCCCCGCTGTCAGATTAGATGCATATACCTGGTGTCCGCTTCCGGGAAAAACCGACGGATCAAGCTATCTTGAGGAATATAAAGAACTGTTGATGAGCCTGGAAAACTATTCGTCCACCGGCACGGACCGGGAAGTGATACAGGACATTATATATGAAGAAGCACAGCCCTTCTTTGAAGGCGCAAAATCCGCCGAAGAGGTGGCAAAGATAATACAGAACAGAGTAATGATTTACCTGATGGAAACAAAGTGATGAAAGCCCCAGAGAGATCCGGGGTTTTTGTTTTTGAAAAAAATTTTAAAATACCCCTTGACACATTATACTATGTGACGTATAGTATCACGTGAAGAGAGGTATTACACGTCGCGAAGTATACCTCGGGAAACAGTCACAGAAAGTTAAAGGAGGAAGGCAATGGATTCTCAGTTCAGACGCGGTATACTTGATGCCTGCGTGCTTGCTGTTCTTGAGAGAGGCGAATCCTACGGATATCAGCTGGTCAAGGACATAAGCCAATTTATAGAAATATCCGAATCCACCCTCTACCCCATTCTTAAGAGACTTGAGCAGACGGCTATGCTGGAGGTCTTTACACAGGAGCATAACGGAAGGCTTCGAAAATACTACAGGATCACCCCTATGGGGCGGAACAAGATCACGGAGCTGTTGAATGAATGGGAAGAGATCGTGAAGGTTTATCAGTTCATTGTTAAGGAAAGGGGAGAGAGTAATGAATAAATCGGATTTTCTTGTTACTCTGCGAAGCGAACTTGAAAGGCAGAGCATAAGCAACATAGACAACATGATCGAATATTACGACGAGATGATATGCGATCGGATCGAAGACGGAATGACCGAAGAAGAAGCGGTTGGTTCCATGGACAGTATCGAAGAGATAGTTAAGGAAGCGGTTCTTGATAAATCGGTTCCGGCCCTTGTAAGGGAAAAGGTTCAAAAGAGCCGTGAAAAGGCAAAGTCCAAGGGCCATGAGTGGATCTGGATCACTCTTGCCGTTTTGGGATTTCCGGTATGGTTTCCGATACTGTTAACGGTTATAATATTGTTGTTCGTTTTCTTTATGGTATTCTGGATCTTAGTGGCAACGGTGTTTATAGTGCTTCTGGCCATAGGATTTTCGGCAATAGCGTGCCTGGTAGCGGCCTTTACCGTATTCTTCGGTCTCATTCCGTTCCCGACATTCTTACTTGCCATAGGAGCGGCACTGGCTCTGGGCGGTATCTGCGTATTGCTTTGGAAGCCCCTGGTGGCATTTGCCAAGGCTGCAGGCAAGACATTCGGTAAGATCATCGTTTCAATAAAGAAAAAGATTGCATAAGAGGGAAAGAAAATGAATAAAAGTACATTAATATCAATTATATGCGTAGGTTCAGGCCTCATTCTTATTGGATTGGGCATTGGGTTAGTGAAAGGGGATTTCATGAAATTTAACGGTAAGAGTACTCAGGGAAACTGGGTAAATGCAACATATGAATGTTCATCAAACATCGATCATGTCGACATCGACGAAAGATCCGAAGCCACAAAGGTAGTGACCGGAAACGTTGACAAGCCCGTGATCAGCTACTGGTATTATGAAAACGAAGCAGACAGGGTTGAGATCACCGAGAAGTCCGGAACCCTTCATTTCGAAAGAAAGGACAGAAAGGAATTCTCATTCGGACCCATCGTAAGTTTCAACGTTCAGGACACCTGCACGCTGGTAACTCTTCCCAGGGATTATAAGGGAAAGATCGAAGTGACAGCTTCCAGCGGTTCCGTATTTGCGGAAGGCATTTCCAACGAAGATGATGTAAAGCTTGAGGCTTCCTCAGGTTCCGTACATGCAACGTCTCTTAACTGTAAGGATCTTGAAATGAAAGCTTCTTCCGGCAGTATAAAGGCTGAGGATATCGTAGCAGACGGCGAGGCAAAACTTTCCAACACCTCAGGCTCCATCTCTGCAAAGAAGATGAGCATTAAAGATGACTTTTCCGTAAAGAACTCTTCGGGAAGCATCCAACTCTCCGAAGTAACATGTAAGGATCTTAATGCAGAGAATACTTCGGGTGGTGTAAGACTTGATTCCGTATCCGGAAAGAAGGCTTCATTACAGAGTTCATCGGGAAGTGTGAATTTTGAAGACACAACCTTTGAAAAGATAACTGCCAAGACTACTTCCGGCGGAGTTCATTTCGAAGATCTTACATCCGATGAGATCGAATTAAGGGCTCAAAGCGGCAGCATCCGCGGTAACATCAAGGGAAATGAGAATGATTATTCCATCATCTCATCCACCGGTTCCGGAAGCTGCAACCTTGCGGACAGCCGTAACGGAAGCAAGAAACTGGATGTTTCAACAACCAGCGGCGGCATACATATTTCATTTGACTGATAAAGGTCCTGCACCGTGGAAAACCGCGGTGCGGGTTTTTGTGCATTTGGTAAGGGGAGGAATTAAAATGAAGAAGATACTCATACTTGAAGACGAAGCGGGTATACGGGATGAACTCGTGATACTGTTAAGCACCTCGGGCTATGAAGCCGAGGGACTTACTTCTTTTGTTAAGCCCGTAGACGACATTCTTTCATCGGGAGCGGATATGGTGCTTCTTGACATCAACCTTCCGGGACAGAACGGCAAGGATATACTTAAGGAAGTTCGTAAGAAAAGTCAGGTTCCGGTGATAATGGTCACCAGCAGCGATGCGGAGCGTGACGAACTCATATCCATAGGCTACGGCGCCGACGATTACATCACAAAGCCCTACAATCCCACCCTTTTGTTGTTACGTATCGGCAATATCTTTAAGCGCATGGGCGGCGCATCCTCCGATACGGCGGATTACAAGGGTGTTACCATCGATTTCAGAAGGAGCATGATCACGGACAGCAAGGGCATTGAAACCGTGCTTTCAAAGAACGAGATGCTGATCCTTTCCTTCTTATATAATAACCGAGGAAAGATCGTAAGCCGCGATGACTTAATGACGGATCTTTGGAACAACAGTGAGTATCTTAACGACAACGCTTTGACGGTAAATATCAGCAGACTCAGGACCAAGCTTTCGGATGCAGGGATCGAGGATGCCATAGAAACAAGAAAAGGACAGGGGTATATTCTCTTATGAATTTTTCAAAGTACTTAAAGGACAAAGTATTTGAGATCATTTCGGGGATCGTAGGAGCGATAACGGTCTTATGGCTTATGATCGTATTCGAATCCAATATTGTGCTTACCTGTCTGGTGACTTTCCTTTTTGTATTGATCCCCGTTATATGGTTTGTTTACGACTATAACCGAAAAGCAAAGTTTTACAACAATCTTGCAAACAGCGCACGAAGTCTTGATAAAGCCTATCTCGTGCTGGAAACATTGGAGGAACCGGGGTTTCTTGAAGGAAAGCTTATATTCGAGATACTCTATGACATTGACAAATCAATGGCGGAAAATGTGGCGCTTTACACAAGCCGCAGCAAGGACTTTTCGGAATATATCGAGATGTGGATCCACGAGGTAAAGCTTCCCCTTTCAGCCATCAGTCTTAAACTTCACAATCTTTTAAACGCTTACGAGACGGAAGAAGATGATGAGGCACATGCCACGGAGCGGGATACCTGCAAAAAACTTCTGTCCGAAACCGGCAGGATCGAAGAGTATGTAAATCAGGTGCTTTATTACGCAAGGTCCGGCTGCGTTGAAAAGGACTGTCACATTTCAAAGGTTAAGCTTTCCGACATCATCCATGAAACTGCCATGAACATGCGGGACAGTCTCCTTGATAATAATGTGGATCTTTTGGTTGAGTCGGAGGTTAGATCCGAGGATGGAACAACAATAAGTACTTCGGCCACAGAGGTAAATACGGATCAGAAGTGGTTTGTTTTTATCCTTGGGCAGCTTATCTCAAACAGCATCAAGTACAAAAAGGATGAAGAGTCTTACGTAAAGATATATGCCAAACGGATGAAGGATGCTTCGGGTCGGTCCATCGTAAGGCTTGTTGTTATGGATAACGGTATCGGGATCCCCGGGGAGGACATTGGCCGCGTATTTGACAGATCCTTTACGGGACAAAACGGAAAAAGCCGCTCAAAGTCGACGGGTATGGGACTTTACATAGTAAAGGGATTGTGTGAAAGACTTGGGCACACCGTAAGCATAGAATCCGAGCAGGGAAGCTTCACTAAGGTTAATATAGACATCATTGATAATGATTATTATGAGGTTTTGTAACATTACAAACTTGTAATATTAAGTAATATTGAAAAAACGACCTCCTCTTCTTTTTGGTTTATCATCGGTATTGTCAGAGGGAGATAACTCCCGGGAAAAAAATAAACCACTAAAGAAGAGGAGATTTAAATTATGAGAAAAGGTATTAAAGCAGGACTTATTATTTCAGCAGTTTCGGTTGTTATCGCAGCTACAGGTGTGATCTTAGAGTTCATTCATTCACAGACCTTTGATGCATGGGGATGCGGTATCGCAGCATGTACGACAGTTATCCTTTGCGACTACATCATTCAGTACAGCAAGGCTAAAAAGGAACTTGAGGAAAACAAGTGATCCGATAAGATGAGAATCTGAAAGGTTAAGCATATAAAGAGGTAAAACGGGTATGAATACAATATTACGAGTAGAAAACATTGAGAAATATTACGGAAGCAAGTCCTCCCTTACAAAGGCTTTGGACGGAGTTTCCTTTACGGTGGATGAGGGTGAGTACGTTGCCATAATGGGAGCCAGCGGAAGCGGAAAAACAACACTTCTTAACTGTATTTCCACAATAGACCGGGTTACGGCCGGAAAGATCTTCGTGGGCGGCAAGGATATAACCGCATTAAAGGGAAATGATCTTAACCGGTTCAGACGTGAGGAACTGGGGTTTGTTTTTCAGGATTTTAACCTTCTTGATACCATGACAGCCTACGAAAATATCGCACTGGCTCTTTCAATACAGAAATATGATCCCGGTAAGATCGATGAAAAGATCAAAAATATCGCTGTGGATCTGGGAATCGACGAAGTCCTTAACAAATATCCCTATCAGATGAGCGGCGGACAGAAGCAGAGAGTTGCTGCAGCCCGCGCCATCATCACACAGCCCAAGCTTGTGCTTGCGGATGAACCTACGGGAGCCCTTGATTCCAAGTCCAGCAAAATGCTGCTTGAAAGCTTCAAATTCCTTAACGAGCAGATTCCCGCAACCATCCTCATGGTAACCCATGATGCATTTACTGCATCCTACGCAAAGAGGGTGATCTTTATAAAGGACGGTAAGATCTTTAACGAGATCAATAAAGGGGACAGTTCCAGAAAGGAATTCTTCAGTGAGATAATCAGTGTTATTTCTCTGCTGGGAGGTGACGCAAATGACGCTCTTTAAGCTTGCACTTAAGAATATCGCAAAAAGTGTTAAGGATTATACCATCTATTTCTTTACCCTGGTGGTGGGCGTTATCATATTCTATGTTTTTAACGCCATAGACTCCCAGACAGCCATGATGAATGTATCCAAGTCCACTTACGACATCATAAATCTGATGAACGCTTTTCTAAGCGGAGTCAGCGTTTTTGTTGCCATCGTTCTTGGCGCCCTCATCATCTACGCAAGCAATTTCCTCATTAAGAGACGTAAGAAGGAATTCGGTGTTTACCTGACTCTGGGTATGGGAAAAAGAAAGATGTCTGCCATCCTTCTTACGGAGACAATGATCATCGGTGCTGTTTCCTTGGCAGCGGGACTTCTCCTTGGATGTGTGCTTTCGCAGTTTATGAGTATTGCGGTAGCCAATATCTTTGAAGCGGATATGAGCGGATTTACCTTTGTTTTTTCAGGAAAAGCCGCAATAAAGACCGTGATCTATTTTGGAGTAATGTACCTTATCGTAATGATCTTTAACACGATCTCGGTGGGAAGATGCAAACTCATAGATCTTTTACAAGGAGCAAGAAAAAGCGAGAATTTCAAGTTCAGAAATCCTTACATCTGTCTGACGGCGTTCCTTTTGGCCTGTGCGGGACTTGCCTGGGACTATCATATGGTACTTAAGGAGCTTGACAGCCTTTTTGAAAACGGAAAGCTTGTGACTGTACTGATCGTCGGCGCCGTTTCCACCTTCCTCATCTTCTGGTCCATTTCAGGAAGTATCCTTTCGGTGGCTGAGAAGATCAAAGGGCTTTACTACAAAAATCTTAACAGCTTTGTTTTAAGACAGTTCGGAAGCAAGATAAATACCATGGTCATGTCCATGACGGTGATCTGCCTCATGCTCTTTCTTACCATAGTGCTCTTGGGCTCGGCTATCGGGCTTACTCATTCCTTAAACAGCAATATAAGGGACCATCTGCCCAGCGATGTAAACATAAACAGACTCATGGATGAGAGCAAAGAGGATGTTATCACAACCCTGAAAAACAACGGCTTTGATACAAAGATCTTTAAAAATGTGACAACCGCGAATTTCTACGATCCCTTCGGCATCACCATGGGAGATACCATGAGAGAATACATTGCGGATCCGGAAATGTACTATGTATTTATAAGGGCCGATGCCTTTGAAAAGGTCACTTCGGTCTCTGAATACAACAAGATCGCCGAGGTATTCGGAAGCGAGAAGATAGAGCTTCATTCCGGGGAATATGCCTGTGTTGCAGACCTTGGAAGGGTAATGGATGCAAGAACAAACGCCATGAAAGACGGTGTTCGCATTGTTTATAACGGTGTGGAATTAAAGCCCGGTTACGATCATTGCGTAAAGGGAACCTATGTCATGAACATAAACGAATGTAATGAAGGTGTGATCATCGTTCCCGACGAACTCGTAAATGATGAAATGATCACGGAAAACCGTATGTTTGCCGATTACAATGTATCCAAGGACGAGATCAACGATACGGATGAGCGTGTGGTGTCTGAAATAGTTAAGCTGTACAGCGAGGGATCCGTTCCCATCGGTATCAGCACCAAGGCAGATCTTAAGGCTTCCTCCGTAGGGCTTGGTGCTCTGGCAACCTTTATAAGCCTTTATGTTGGTATCATCTTCCTGGTGGCAAGCGCTGCGATCCTCTCCTTAAAGGAACTTTCGGAAAGCTCTGACAACGTGGAGAAATATGCGGTACTCAGAAGGATAGGTGTGGATGAGAAAA
>JAEEIN010000149.1 GCA_016281385.1 Lachnospiraceae bacterium
CTCTCAGGCCGGCTACTGATCGTCGCCTTGGGGGGCCGTTACCTCACCAACCAGCTAATCAGACGCGGGTCCATCTTATACCACCGGAGTTTTTCACACCGTTTCATGCGAAACTGTGCGCTTATGCGGTATTAGCACCTATTTCTAAGTGTTATCCCCCGGTATAAGGCAGGTTACCCACGCGTTACTCACCCGTCCGCCACTAACTTTAGAAATCGCAAGCTTCATTCTAAAGTCCGTTCGACTTGCATGTGTTAAGCACGCCGCCAGCGTTCATCCTGAGCCAGGATCAAACTCTCGATAAAAGAATTTGTAATCCGTCAAGATTAACATTGGCTAATCTATCCCGTTTTACTGTTTTGGGTAGTTTTTTTATAGTGTGTTTCATCACACTTCTGAATGATCTTTTCAAAAAGATTTTCAGGGTTGCATATGCTGTTAAGTTTTCAAAGAACTGTGTTCCCAATCGGCGGCGTTTCATGTCTGCCCGCTCGGAACATTGACTACTATAACACCGCCCTATAGGGTTGTCAACAACAAATTTTATATTTTTTTAAAAAAATTTTCAAATAACGAAAAAGTGGCGGATTTACGGGATTTTTGCCCATTTATCCGCCACTCAATTAACTAATAATTAATATCCTTTGTCAGAATTGTCTGAATTGTGTTGTCAATTCGTTCTTTTACGCTACTCCATTAAAGTGAGCACTTCCGTATCGTAATCGATACCGTCAAGACTGAGGTCCAAAGTGGAAATCGATACTCCCTGAGGAACCTCAAAGAAAACTGCCAGCCTCTTGGTTTCTCCCGCGCTGAAATCACCGATGTACTGGCTGAGATCATCTTCCAGAACCGTCATATAGTTGGAACTGAAAGCACTCTTGTTAACGGAGATCTTAAAGTTTGCATAGTGGCTGTAGATATCAAGTCTGCCACCATTCTCCGAATAAGTATTGAAATAAAGAACAAGAAGATCCTTCCCCGCCGATGCACTGATAGGTGCAGAGGAATCCTCGGGATATCTGCTTACCACATCATAGCCTGCATAGGTAATGGAAAAGTCCGGTGCCTGAAAATACTCTGCTATGGTCATCTGAGGTTGAGTGTTTCCGCCGCCGTTTATGATAGTGGCTCCGCCGGTTCCGTCATCATGGGATTCGGTCGCCTGAGCAGCCAGCGCATCCTTTTCAGCCTGAATACGGGCCTCTTCTTTTTCCTGGCGCTTTCTTTCTTTTTCAAGTTCATACTGTTTGATGCTTTCTTCCCTTGCGGCAAGTGCGGCATTGTAAGTATCCATGAACTCGGTGGTGTCCACAAGGCGGGAATGATTCTGAGAATCATACTTAAGAAGAAGGGCCGCAGCATATTCGCTGACCATCTCCCTCTCCTCTTCGGATAACTTCGGCACCACGGAACCGCAGCCCGAAACTGCCAACACGCTTATGAACAACAAAACTGCCAAAGTTCTTTTAAACAATTGTCATTCCTCCACTGAATCATCTACAGATGTATTATCGTTCACAACTGTTTCATTATTATTAACAGACTCCTCCACCGTTGTCTGAACTTCTTCACTATCGACAGCCTGCGGCAAAACATCATCCAAAACGGAAGCCTCAACAAATGTCTGACCCGTTGCCTGCACGAAAGCATCGGGCTGAGCCTGCACGGGAGCCTGAGCCTGCACACCTGCAGGAGCAGCCGTCGGAGCCTGAGCCGCCTGCTGACGAGCCTTGATCTCCTTCATTTCCTTCTGTTCCTTCTTTTCAAGAACCAGATATGCAAAGGAAATGGCGATAGCCAGCACACCTACAACAAAGAAAACTACCATTCTGTTAAATTCATTATCGTTTTTGAAATCATAGAATGCAACCTTGACGCATACAAGCAATGCAAGCACAAGGCCGTAAATCCTTATTTCAAATCTGTTGGCAACACATCCCACCGCAATGAGAATGAATGCAACAAGCATAAGTGAAATACTGATCCAGAGATCGTCAACGTCTACAAAGTAAGCAACATATGTCAGGAACAACGCAAGGATGATATACCTTGAATTCGTTTCCATAAGGAACTTCTTTGTAAATGCGGTAAGTATCGTGATCATTCCTATAACAAGGATCGCGCTCATGCACGCGATATTCTTCCAGCCCTCAAGCTGAATGATGGGAGTATATAAAACAAGCATCCCCATCAGGGAAACGGAAATGATGTTATAAACCCTGATACCCTCAACCTGCATCGTTGGAATAAGGTTATATAAAAGAAGAAGGGTCATCAGAATAAACATAACTATGGGCACTGCCATAAACTCAACCGGAGTCTCATAAACGGAGGCGCCGGCAAAAGCAATAGCCGAGATCATGAACAAAAACTCATGATAAAGCTTAAGCTTCGAGCACATGATGGTTCCGATAAGCGCAATCGCAAATACCGCATATGAAAGAGGGTTCTTAAAGGAGCTAACGGCAGCGATCAAAGCCACAGCGGTTATTACCGCATCAATGGGCACAAGTTCTTCAACCGCCATAAGCAGTTTGGAAACAAGAAGAACCGCCAAAACAATGATCATGGAAATATTCGCATTTGTCTTTATCCCGGAAAGAGCCATAACAAGAACGGACAGAACAAATACGGAATAAGCCGCCCACTTCTCTTTCTTCTTTATCATAAGAAGAAAAGCGATAAGGCAGATCGCAAAGAGTCCTCCTGCAAAAACAACGGAACTTGAGTCGTATTTAACCTTGAAAGGGATAGCCATAAGGCAGGCCATTGAAATAAGGGACAGCGACGTGCACTTAATGGGGAAATCTTCAGTATTAAATACATAGCAGACAAACATTACAAGGATTGACAGAAGCACATATCCAAGAAGATAAATATCCCCGTGCTCGCCAAGAGACTTATAATCCCTTGCAAAATTGAAATAGCACATTGCTGCGAACATAACGCAGAGTCTTATGATCTTGGAAGTCCTGTAGCCTTCCTTGTAAGGAACAACAAAAAGCAGCAGATGTACAAAAAGAATGAGTCCGCCGATCATCAGAAACTGCTCAAGAGTAGCCTTTCCGTCAATGGCATAGATAGATGAAACTGCTCCGAGGGAACAGATGATCTCCATGATCTTGGACTGCCTTACCCTGGCCATGACAACATTCAAAAGGGCGATACCGCCGAGAATGCCAAGTGCGATCCAGAAGGAAAACATCTTTAAATATAAATAGGAAAAGATGGTCGAAAAATAGAGAACACCGAATCCTATGCCGGTTACGATATGTGAAAACTTGGGTAACTTCTTTTCAAGAAAGAGCTGCGCAAGGGCAACAATGAGCGCACCCGCAAGGTAAAGTAAAATACCCTGGAAAAATTCATTAAGATAATGCTTTCCGAAATAAACCAGCGCAACAAGAATGAAAACGGAACCTATAACGCTTAAAACCCCGGCACCGATCTTGTACTCAACTTCGTTTCTGTTCTTCTTGCGTTCTTCTTCTATCTTTGCATAATACTGAGCGCGGTCAAAATTACCCTGAGCCTGGGAAGCGACCTGGGACATGACTGCCTGGTACCTTGCAAAGCTTTCGTCAAGTTCCTTTATAAGATCCTCGGGCCTTGCAAGTCCTTTCTCGGCCTTGATGAGCATATTGTCAAGATATGCATGATAGGACGCGTCAACGGAATTCGCCCTGTAATACCCAATCTTCCTGTAAACCTCCGCATAAGGGTTTACGTTTACATTCTCATTCATTTAAAACAACTCCTTTGTTTCTGCGGTTTGAAGCGTGAACCAGAAAAGAACCCCGCCATCAAGGTTAGAAACTCCGTAGCCCTGACCGTGAGCATCCATTATTGCCTTTACGATGGAAAGCCCGACTCCGCTTCCTCCGTAGGCTCTGGTACGCGCCTTGTCCACTTTGTAAAATTTCTCCCAGATGTGTTCTAAGCTTTCATCGGGAATGGGCCTTCCTGTATTAAACACTCCGACCCTTACCCTATTTTCTTGCATTTTAAGAGATACGTCAATTCTTTTTTGCCCCTCGCTCTCGCAATGATTCCTTGCATTTGACAGCAGGTTATTCAAAACCTCTTCGATCATAAACTCGTCCGCAAAAACAAAACAGCTGCCTTCCGGAACCGTAGTTTCTATACCCGCCTGTTTTGTAAGGATCTCCGCAGATGATACATTGCTGCGTATCAGATCGAGGATATCAAAAGTCACCGGTGAAGGCTCGTAATAACCGAATTCCAGCTGGTTCAATGTCATTAATTTTTTTACCATGACATTCATTCTGGAAGCTTCGTCCATGATAACATCGCAGTAATAATCTCTTTCTTCTTCCTCGTTTATGCCTTCCTTAAGGCCTTCGGAATAACCCTGAATAAGCGCGATGGGTGTCTTTAACTCGTGGGATACGTTGGAAATGAACTCCTTACGCATCTCATCTATCTTCGTTTTCTGCTCATTATCCTTCTGAAGTTCGATATTTGCTTCCTTAAGCTCACCGATGGTGGACTCAAGGCTTTCCGACAGACGGTTTATGTTATTTCCCAGAAGCCCGACTTCATTTCGTGCCTTGCCGTTGTATTTAACGTCAAAGTCCATATCCGCCATTCGTTCCGAAATCGATGCAAGCTCAAGGATGGGCTTTGAAATGCTTCTTGTTATGAAATAAATGATGATACCGCTGACCACCATACTGGAAAGACCGACATAAAGAAGAAAGCGGTTGGCTATCTCGGTGCTTTCGCGGATACTTTCAACGGGAGTACGCATGAGAAATACCAGTTCTTCGGAAAGAACACCCCACATTTCGATGTATTCAAAAGAGGTCTTCATATCCGTACGCGTAACTACCAAAAGATCATCGGTCTTTGTAATGACGGAATCAATGCCCGCAATGCCCATGATGTAATACTCCGCTTCCTTGACTATCTCTGCGGAGGGCTCGTTTGAATAGATATCCACGATCTCAAGCCTTGAACGTGTCTGCTTAAGGATAACAAGACTTACATTGTAGGTACTTGCGTATCTTCTCATCTCAAGTTCGAAATCCTCGGTCTTAAGCTCCTTGTTATTGACCCCCGCAACAATACGGTCGTAAACGGTCATCAGGGAAGCCTGTTTGTTCTTGATATAGAACTTTTCAAGAAACAGGCTGTTTATCAGCCAAAGAGCAAGGATTGAAAGCGCCAGGGTAACAACAAAAACAATTGTCATCTGACGCTTTAATGAATGGTTGTATTTATTTTTGGGGAACGTGTTCTTCTTCATCTGTATCATTCAGCGCTTTCCATTTTGTAGCCCATACCCCAAATGGTCTTGATGAGTTCACCCTTGTCACCCATCTTTGCACGAAGCTTCTTTACATGAGTATCGATGGTTCGCGCATCGCCGAAATAATCATAATTCCAGACATTGTTAAGTATCTTCTCACGGGAAAGGGCAATACCCCGGTTCTCCATGAAATAGGAAAGAAGTTCGAATTCCTTAAAGGAAAGATCTATATCCTTTCCGTCAACAAGAACCCTGTGAGCGGTCTTATCAAGAACAACACCGTCAAATTCGATCTTCTCGTCCTTAACGATATTCACAGTCCTTCGAAGGATCGCCTCAACCCTTGCGGTTAAGATCTTCGGGCTGAAGGGTTTCGTTATATATTCATCAACTCCCAGTTCAAATCCAAGAAGCTCGTCACGTTCCTCGCTCTTTGCGGTAAGCATGATGATGGGAACCTTGGAAAACTCCCTTACTTCGCGGCATACCTGCCAGCCGTCGATCTTTGGCATCATGACATCAAGTATGATAAGCGAAATGCTTTGATCGGCATAAAACTTATCAAGAGCATCGGAACCGTCCTCAGCCTCAATAACATCGAAATCCTTCCTTACCAGGAAATCCTTAACAAGCTTTCTCATTCTGGCTTCATCGTCGGCAACAAGAATCTTTAATCTGTCCATTTATTATCCTTTCTGATGGTTTAACCGTTACATGCAGATTATAGGAAAGAAATATGTTAAATCTGTGAATTATTCACCGTCCGTCTCAGGCTCTGCATGGGATATGCCAAGTTCTCTTTCTTTTTCCCTGATGGCGGCCTCACGCTTTGTAAGGTCCTGCTCCCAGGCTGCGTACTGGTTCGTTACCGCGGATTTATAGTTGATGGCATTCATTGTTGTTCCGTTAAAGGTTATAAAAAGAAGGGCAACAACAAGAAATACCATTATTCCCGTAATAATGTAACTGTTCCTTAATTTAAGCCTTAAGGAATTCTCCTCCCTCTCACGCTGGGTGATGACACGGCGCTTTCTTTTGGTTTCGGAAAGGTCGATGCGCCTGAAGGTAACATACAACGGGAAGGGCTTCACCTCTTCCGTATTGCCGATACCGGAGGAAATGAGCATCTGATATAGACCGTGCATGAACTCCATTCCGATAGGGGTCTGGAATGTACGGTTTTCAAGGGCCTTATTGTAGATACCGAGAACAACGTTCATGTTGGACATGTCCATCTTCGATTCTATATAGGCGATCTTCTTTATCTCGTTTTTCGCAAGTTCGGCATCATCATGGGTGGAAAAAACATATCCGCCTACAGTGAGTTCTTCAAGGTTTTCGTTCTGCATATCATTCTTCCTTTTAATGTGAAAAAGACCGGTTTATAAAAACCGGCCTCATGTTTTACTTTTCAATATAAAGAACCCCGAGAGTACCGGGCCCGCAGTGGCTTGAGATAACGCCTCCCGCCTCGGTTTCAAGGATCTCATCGAAATAATTGAGTTCTTCAAGGAACTTACGTACCTTTGCTACCGAATCACCGGAGGTAACCGTATGAGTGATGAATACTCTGGAAGGCTCGGCTTTTAAGATATCCGCCTTCATATCATTGACATAATGAGAGATCACTCTGTCGGAGCTTCCGCGATACTTCTTGCCGGCATCCATCTTGCCTTCAGAAACAAGGATCATGGGCTTAAGCTTTATGGCATTTCCGATAAGGGCCGTTGCTGCGCTGCACCTTCCGCCCCTGCTTAAGAAGGTCAGGGTATCAACAACAAAGCTTGCACGAACACGGCTTCTTAGATCAAGGATACGATTGTAGATCATCTCTGAAGGATAACCGTCGGCCGCCATCTCTGCAGCCTTTATCACAAGTAAAGCATTTCCGGTGGATAAGCTCATGGTATCCACAACAAAAACATGATCCTCATAATCAAGTTCGTTTGCCGCAAGGCGGGCCACATTTGCGGAAGTGGACATTTCCTCGGAGATCGCAAAATAGAAAATGTCGTCGCCCTTCTCGGCATAGGGTCTGAAATATCTGACCACATCCTCGATGGAAGGAGCAGCCGTTCCGGGTGTTTTCCCCGTCTGATCGGACCACTTAAATATCGTATCTCTGTCTATATCAACACCGTCACGATAATACTTGTCATCCATACGGATAAAAAGCGGGATAATACCGATATCGTAACGTTCTGCCAGTTCCTTTGAAAAGTCACTTGTGCTGTCTGCGAATATCTTGATCATGTTATATACTCCCCATATAAACAATGTACATATTCATAAGAAAAATATACCATATTACAGATTAACATTCAAACAGGTTCTGACATTCGTTCAATAAAAAAACTTCGATCTCGCTCTTGCTGCCCGACAAGCTTCCCTGCAGCAGACCGTTCCTTCCGCCGCCCTTCATATCGAACCTTTCCTTAAGGATTTCGGAAAGATCGGTTAAGTCTCCGCCGTCGCATTCCGCAAGGAATCTGTAGCCCTTTTCATCGTCTCCGGAGAAGGCTGCGCAAAGACCGCAGAATCTGCTCTTTAACTCACCCACGGCAAACCTTAAAAGATCCGCATCGTCTCCTGTAAGAAAAACAACACTCTTCTCACAGTTTTCGCAGATATTTGAAACACGCATTCTTCTTAATGCCACATTGGAAAATTCAAGTTCCGAAACCGAACCCTGAAGTTTCTCAACGGCAGCGTATATATCTTCTTTTTTCGAATTAAGTAGTCTTGAAAGTGCAGTCTCAAGATCCACAAGCCTCATATAATCCTTATAAGCTCTTTCCCCGCATAAATAGTTAAGCCTTGTACCACCCTTGTAGTTTTCAAAAGATGTAACCATGATGATTCCTACCTCCTGAGTGTTTTTCAAATGGGGTGCACAGCATGCACACAGATCGACGCCTTCGATCTTAACCAGGCGCAGGCCGTCTGCAATGTCCTTTTTACTTCTGTAATCAAGCGACTCTGCTTCTTCTTTTGAAGGAAAGAAAGTAACGATCTCATGTCCTTCACGGATCACCTTATTGGCCAGGTCCTCAAGGATCCTGACATCTTCTTCGGAAAGCTTTCCGTCGTAATCCATTGTTGCGGAGTTGTCGCTTAAGTGAAATCCCACATTATTGAATCCGAATTTTTCATGAACAAGACCGGAAAAGATATGTTCCCCCGTATGCATCTGCATATTGCGGAAACGATGATCCCAGTCGATCTCTCCCTTGACTTTTGTGCCTTCGGGTAACAGGTTATATACGATATGAAATACCTCGTCTCCTTCAAGGATCACATCCACCACCGGCATTCCGTTAATGGTTCCCTTATCCGGTGTCTGTCCCCCTTCCTCCGGAAAGAAAGCGGTCCTGTCAAGAGATACGCGATATCTTCCGTCTGCCATAACAAAACAACCTGTAACGGTTGCTTCAAACTCTTTAATATAGGGATCTTTGTAATATAGTTTTTCGCTCATGAGAAGAAAATAGCAAACGAACATTAACATCAAATTACAAAAAGATTAACAAAAAATGAATATAAAAACGCCCCCTCTTTCGAGGGGGCAAAACATGATCATCAGATTCTGAATACGTCCACATTTTCCTTTATGGATCTTGCAGTATCGGAAACCTTGCCGGCTATCGCCTGAACCTCTCCCATCATGGAATTTACCATGCTGGTTGAAGCTGAAGTTTCTTCCGTACTTGCTGCATTTTCTTCTGCGATGGCAGAAAGATTCTGAACAGTATCCACAACGGAATTTCTGGTTTCGTCAAGTTCTACGATCTTTGAAGAGATATCGTTGATGCCTGCAAGTGAAGCATTGATACCATTGTCCATATCACCGAAGATCTCTCTTGTTTTTTCAACATATTCATCCTGCTCGGCAATGACACCCTTTACTTCGTCCATGGTCTCAACCGCACGCTTTGAATTGATAACAAGACCCTGAATGATATCCTCGATCTCCTTTGCGGACTGACTTGACTGATCCGCAAGTGAACCGATCTCCTGAGCAACGACTGCAAAGCCCTTACCCATATCTCCCGCTCTTGCAGCTTCAATGGAAGCATTTAAGGAAAGCAGGTTCGTCTGGCTTGCAATGGAAGAAATAAGTGCCGTGGCAGCCTGGATCTTCTGAGCCGACTCATTGGTTTCGTTAGTCTGATCGTAAATGATATCAACGGATTTCTTGGTCTGAGCATTGATGTCACCCAGGCGGTCAAGGATCTCACGGGCCTTGCCCGAGGATTCTCTCATGGACTCAGCCGCATTCTTTAAGCTCTCGGCATCAGCCATTGTCTCTTCAACCATCTCACCGATATGAACAATGCTCTCTGTTGCATTCTGAGTCTCCTGAGACTGTCCGGTGGCACCCTGTGCGATCTCCTGAACTGCGTGATCAACCTGATCAAGAGAAGCAACAGTATCATCAGAGTTTTCTATAAGCTTTGAAGCCGCATCAGCAAGTTCTTCGGAATGAACACGAAGATTTCTAACGCTTCCAGCAACCGCATCAGCAAGTTCTCCCGAAGCTTTTGCGATCATTCCGATCTCATCGCCACGACCCTTAAACGCTGTAAGTTCTTCAGCCCTGGTCATATCAAGTGTGCCAAGATCTTCGATAGCCTTTGCAACCTTTGTAAGTTCCTTACCGATATTTGTTGCCATGATAACGGTAACAACAAGCATTATAACAAGAATGAATACTCCGAGAAGAAGAACAAGGGATGTAACATTGTTTGCCGTTGCAAGGATCTCGCTCTCGGCATCGGTAACAACCATTACGAAGTTAAGAGAAGGCAGGAATTTGTATGCAACAAACTGATCCTTTCCGTCTGCGCCCTTTGTAATATATATATCGGAACCCTTGTTGGCGGCTGCGGAAACAACCGCACTGTGAACAGCATTTGTAACCTCTTCACCCTGAAGACTGTCATCGGGAGCAAAGATGTACATGTTTCTTGCTGCATTAATAAGATACTGTTCACATCCGTCAAGCCCGTTAAGCTCCATTCCGTAAATGATATCCTGAAGTTCTTTTACATAGCATCCGCCTCCCACAATACCGATGAGCTTTCCGTTATCATAAACACCGGCAAAGAAGGAAGCAACAAGCTGACCTGTAGATGTGGAAACCGCGATACCACGGCTGAATGTATGGGTAGAAGAACTTTCCACTGCATCAAGAACCGTTTTTAATACCGTTTCATCCTTCCATACCTTTCCGCCGATCGCGGACGTAACCGTATGGCAAAGGATGTTTGACTCGATATCCATTAAGAACAAGCCTTCCATATTGGGGTTAGCGGTCTTGTAGCTTTCAAGATCCTTCTGTGCGATAGCCTGCAGTTCCGCGTTTGTGGGATCTTTCAGAAGATGTTTCATATCCTCTATAGTGGCAGCTCCGGCGAAAAATCTCTTTAAGTTTTCGCAATAATCTTCAACAACGGTAGCTCTGGCATCAACCAGTTCGCTGAAACGATCCTCAGCCGTTCCCATAATTGCGGTCCTTAACGCATAGTTTGTTAAGGTGATCTGGATCACAAGTCCGATTACAAGAACAACCGATATGATGATTGCGATCCGTCTTCCGATCTTCATATTTCTCATAAATAGTAACCTCCAATTTTTGTAATGTTTTTTACAATATTTGCATCGATCTATTAATAAATTATTAAATATGCGACGAATCAGTTAATTGTACATTAATCATAAAATAATATGCTGAATTGCGAAGAATTAAAAACCAGGAGGGTTTAAAATATGAAAAAAATTTTTGCAAAAGCAAAGCTTTCATTCATCCTTGCTCTTCAGATGCTGGTGTTCCCCATGGTCACATGTCTGATCATTACCATCGTCATTATGGGTGTTGAACTTAACAAGACCTATACCGAAGCGCAGACACTTTATTACGACACACTTTATCAGATAAACAACAAGCTGGTTAATGCCGATCGTGACTTCTATCAGTCAATGAACGCAGCTCAGCAGTACATGAGCGTAGCAATGTCAGACGGTGCTCTCCCTCCCGAGATCATGGAATCCGTATTTGCTGCCAAAGCAGCCGATTACCAGGAAAACCTGGGACAAGTTACGGAACGTGTTAATGCAGCTAACGCCATTGCAAAAGATATCCCCAGCCTCTATACCGGCATTCAGGTCGACGGCAAGAACTACAAGCAGTATGCGGAGGATTTTGATAAGCAGTATGCAGCATGGCAGACAGTTTACAACTTCCAGACAGAAGAAGGCGATCTTACCGCATTTAACGAAGATTTCGAAACAACAAGAGATTCCATCTCCGCTATGACAGATATAGTTGAAGAATGGGCAACTCAGGAAGATGCCATCACAAAGGCCACCATTCAGAAAAAGGTTATAACGATGATCATTATTTTTGCAGTCATCATCGTACTACTCTATGGTGTTGTTCTTTTAACCGCAAAGGCTCTTTCCGATGGAGTAAAGAGTGTTCAGGGTTCCATCGACAACATGTCAAAGGGCGATTTTGCAACGCCTTTGGAATCCGACTCTCCTATCAAAGAATTTAAGTCCATTGCAGACGCTTCAGAGAACATGAGAAGCACATTACAGAATGCCATCCGTCAGATCGTTGAAAGCGCAGAAAACGTTGACAACGGTGCTACGGAAGCTCAGGAAAAGATCTCAGACAGCCAGAGCGCTACAAACGATATCAGCCAGGCAGTATCAGATCTTGCAAACGGTGCTACGGCAATGGCTACCGACGTACAGACAGCCGCCACCAATACCATGAACATCGGCGACGCAGTTGAAAACGTACTTACTTCCGCAAACTCCAACTTGGAGAACGGCCGTGCCGTTATGGAAGAATCCAATAAGGTACAGGCTCAGCTTACAGAATTAAGGACCTCCGGTGAAAACACAAGACAGAAAGCCAACCAGGTATCCGAATCCGTTGGCAAGACCGCAGAGGTTGTATCCGAGATCAGCAAGGCCGCTGAACTCATCATCTCCATAGCAAACCAGACCAACCTCCTTGCACTTAACGCTTCCATCGAGGCAGCAAGAGCAGGTGAAGCAGGCCGCGGTTTCGCAGTAGTTGCAGATAACATCAAAGACCTTGCAGAGGAATCTAACGGAGCTGCTAATGAGATCTCCGAAATGCTTAAGCAGATCACCGATCTCTCCGAGCAGAACAAGAACCTTACAGAAGCCATCAGAAAGGCTACAGAGGACGAAGCAAGCGCTCTTATGAGCATGTCCAATTCCTTCGATACAATGATCGATCAGCTCAAGAATACAGAGCATGGCAACAACCAGATCTTAGAGCTTGTACAGCTCCTTGAGCAGGATAAGAACTCCGTTCTTGCTACAATGGAATCACTCTCTTCCGTTTCCGAAGAGAACGCAGCTTCCACAGAAGAAACAAGTGCTTCCCTTTCAATGCTGGATACCAACATGGAAGATGTTGTCAGCCAGGCTGAGATGTTAAAGGATGTAGCTCAGGAACTTCGTGAGAACGTTAAGATGTTCAGGATCTAAAAACAATAATTTAGCGGGTGGCAATTTCGCCACCCGCTATTTTTATGTCCTGAATCCTTAGAAGAATAATGATAAGAACTTAGACAGGCTTCTTGCAACGATGTTGAAGGTTACTGTCTTAGATCCCTTCGCCGAACCGCCGTTACCGCCATTTGGGGGTAATTTAAAAGGGCGGCCTAATGGCCGCCCTTGGCAAAAACAATTATTAATCTTCGAGGATCTGTCTTAAGGAATCTTCCACGCTCCTTGTTACGGTACGCATTGTGCCGATTCCGGAAGTGGTCTGTTCGGAAGCTGAAACAAGGCTCTTTGCGCGCCTGTCAACTTCTTCGATGATCTCCGAAAGCTTATCGGATTCAGCGATAAGGCTCTGGATGGTATCCTTGATGTCCTTGTTGTTCTGATTGGAGTCATTTGCGGTGTTTTTTGAATCCTCCGCAAGGCCCTTGATCTCATCTGCAACAACCGCAAAGCCTCGTCCTGCCTCACCTGCCCGGGCAGCCTCAATACTTGCATTGAGAGCCAACAGGTTGGTCTGTGAGGAAATGGAAATAACGTCCGCGTTGTTCATATCGAGTTTCTTTAAGTAGCCCTCGATATTTGCAAGCACTTCCTTAAGGTTTGTAGCGAAGCTGTCAACTTCGGTCATAGCTTCGGAGATACCTGCTGTCTGTCTTGCATTCTCTTCACTTGTTTCCTCGATCTGTCCGATGGTTTCGTGGAGATTTGCGAAGTTCTGATTTATCTTATCTGCAAGAGAAGCCTGCTTCTCTCTCATCTCTTCCCTGGCATTTGTAACTTCATCGTTAAGGGCAAGTGCTTTGTCCTTTTCTTCGTATGCACGATCCTTGATATAGTGTACGCAGTTGTGCTTGTGGTTAAAGCCGTTGAAGATCGCGCTTGCCATGATACGACAGGACGGATATCCGCAGCAGCCACAGTCGATATGCTTTTTCTCCTCCGTATCCTTGTGCATATCCTTGAAGATTGCCTCGATCTGAGCCTCGGTAGGAACCTTATATGCACATTCACGGCTTCTGTCAGTGTACTTTCTTAAGAAGTCGGACAGATTGAGATTTGAGAACTGGCTGTTAAGTGCTGCAAGGCGCTTTGCAGGGGTGAGTTCTCTGCCCCAGGCTGAACGCTTGGACGCATTCTTGCTGTTAGCCTTGATCTTTAAGATATTGTAGAAGGTATCCTCCGACAATGTCTTTCTTGCTTCAACGCCGGTTCCGTAGAGACATCCGTTGGTACAGTTAAGTGCATCAACAAAAAGGTAAGGAGTCTTTCCACCCTTAATACGATCTGCGTTACGGGTCAGATACTCGTACATGTGGCTTTCGCCTTCCATCTGACGAACCAGAGCATCTTCGCCCAGTAACCAGTAAACATTCTCCTTTAAGCCACCGGGCATGGGATAAATGGAACCGAGACCATACTCGATCTCATCCTTAAAGGGTGTATACCCGCTGACCGAATGTTCCTTAAGGTAAGCCACAAGCTTTGAGAATGTAAGGTTATAAGATACATAACCGTGGTTGTTGGGATCGTCGATCTCGTTCTTCTTCGCTATACAAGGGCTGATGAAAGCCAGTTTGTCGGAAACCTTCATATACTTCTTGATATAAATGGCTCCGCACATCATGGGACTCTGTACGGGCATGAGCTTCGGAAGAAGCTCGGGTAAATACCTTTCGATATAACCTACAACTGCAGGACAGGGCTGGGAAATGCCGCCCATGAAATTATTCTCTGTAATATATTTGATATATGCCCAGGTGGTAATGTCAGCGCCGAAGGAAACACTGATGAAACGGTTAACACCCAGTTTCTTAAGCATTCCAAGATACTTCGTATAATCATTGGGATAATTGGCCAGAAATGCGGGAGCGATAAGAACGGAGATCTTCTCTCCTCTCTTAAGAGCCTCAAAGAAGGGCTCAACATCATCAAGATATTCCCTTGCGTGATGCTCGCAGGCGTCTATACATGCTCCGCAGGCGATACACTTCTCAGGTACAACTTCTATAAAGTTACCCCTGTCCTTCTCAACTGCAACGTTTGCACCTACGCTTGGACAGGTTCTGATACACTTATTACATCCGATACAGTTATCGTTGGTTCTGATAAGACCCATTTCTATTTCTCCCTCCGGATAATTTTGAAATTATTATATCACTTTCACTGACAAAACGGTAGGAAATTACAATTTTTTCTACAATTTTCTGTCAATTAACCGGCTTAAGCTTTTGTAACTCCCATGATAAGTTTGTCACCGTCCCATTCGTTAACTTTAACGCCTCTCATGAGAACATTTTCCGTCTTACCGTCTATCAGAAGGCGAAATCGGAACTCAAAAAATCCTGCCCTGGCAATGGCATCAAGTATCTTATCCTTGGAAAATACTTTCTTGAAGTGTTCCCTGTCCTCGGGATAAATAAGATTCTTCTCATCCTTTGGACCGAGTTCAAAGAAATTCTCCCCCGCTTTTGATATACCGAAGCTGTCATAAAGATCACTCGAACTGCACTCGATATATCTTTCCGTGGCAATATCCACAGAATAGATACAGATGTATTTGTCATTCAAGGCTGACAAACGATTGTAGAACAGCTCCTCGTAGGAGGATTTGTCCCTGGACTCCTTAACTCTCATCTGCTTATCCACATTACTTACACCGATGATGAGGTGACTTTCGTCATTCTCCATTCGAGTAGCCTTCATCAACACATAAACAGGTCCGTTTTCGGAGTTCATCCGATACGTCAGGCCAAAGACGCCTTCAACATCAATGGTCTTTAATATCTCATCTTTTATGAAATAGTATTTGAACCGTTCCACATCCTCACTGTAAAGAATGGTCTCCGCATCCGCCCTGGCTACCCTGAAGAAGTCCGTTCCGTGCCTTTCCACGGCAATGGTGCTTTTCCCTTTAGACGAAGAATATTGAATAAATTCATCAGTCTCAAGGTCAACATAGAACAGGTGAACATAGTCCGATGCAAGGCTTCGTGCGATATTTGCATATGTAGCTCCGACCGAATCATCCGTTATTGCAAGAATAACGATTGCGACAGCAATAGCACCTGTAATGGGATTTGTAGCAACCTTTCTTATGAATGTATGAACCGTAGAACCGTCGAGAAGCTTTTCATCGATAAGAAGGGGATTTCCTTCTTCTTCGGCTTCATTAACGGAATTGATAAAATACTGTACCTTATCTTCTCCGATGGAGCTGATTTCGAAGAGATCCTCGGGAATGCTTTCGCCGGTAACGCGCTTCATATAATTCCTGTAGGAATGATTGCTTCGTACGATGTTGAGTTTATTGTCTTTAATCTCCATGATAGCCATGGGCAGGTTGTTAAAATACCTGGAAAGGGGCCCGTTGCTTTCATTGGCCAATACGGCAAGATCATAGAGATTGATACGTCCGATGGTCTCGTAGTAGCCCGCCTCCACAGGATTTTCAAAACCGATCTGATTGCCCTTCTCGTATTTATCGAAGATCTGCTCAACGGGTATGGGCTTTTCATAGAAATAACCCTGAAGTTTTGCGCAGCCGATCTCACGAAGGAATTCAACGTGTTCTTTTTTCTCAACACCTTCACATACGGTTTCAAGGCCAAGGGCCGTTGCCATACGCATAAGCTCCGTTAAGATGATCTTTCCGTTCTCACCCTGC
>JAEEIN010000150.1 GCA_016281385.1 Lachnospiraceae bacterium
ATAACTTTATTCAGCGGTCTCTTCGGAATTCCGGGAATGCTCCTTGCGGTTCCCGTTACCGGTGTATTGTTTGCATTTGTAAATGAACTCACAAAGGATATGCTTATTAAAAAGAACCTGCCGTCTGAACCTGAGGCTTATTTAAGTGTGGGATCTATTGACGAGGAAGGACATATAAGTCCTTATGAGGTAAAAAAGCCTAAGAAACCCGAAACAAAAACGGAGATCTTTTTCAAGAAACTTTATTTAAATACGAAGTTTTATTTTAAGGATAAGAAATTCAGAAGAGAAGAGAACAAAAAAGGAAAAGAAGAATAGAAGAGTATGGATATAAAGGCAGCAATATTCGATCTTGACGGCACATTGATCGATACCGAGAAGATCTATCAGAAATTATGGCCTATGGCAGTTAAAGAAATGGGCTATGACGGATTTACGAATGAACGTTATTTAAGTCAGAGATCCCTGGGAAGGCCTTATTCGGTGGCAAGATTTAAGGAATGGTTCGGAGAAGACTTTGATTACGATCATGCAAGAACTATTCGCAAAAAACTTTTTGACGAATACATTTCACAGCATGGTATACAGCAAAAGCCCGGTGTTACGGAGCTTATGGAATATCTGCATTCAAAAGGCATAGTTACGGCCATAGCAACGGCCACAGATATCGAACGTGCCACAGAATACCTTAAATTGACCGGCTTATACGGTTATTTTGACAAAATAATCAGTGCAACAATGGTTGATGAAGGAAAACCTTCTCCCAAGGTATATCAATACGCATGCTCCCAGCTGGGATTTGCTCCCAATGAATGTATTGCGGTTGAAGATGCTCCCAACGGTATAATATCAGCCTACAGAGCAGGATTAAAAGTGATCATGGTTCCCGATCTTACAAAACCTGATGAAGAAATCGAGAATATGTTATACAGGTGTGTGGATTCGCTTGCTGATATTAAGGCATTGGTATAGTTGATTTTTGCTATGAAAAAAGTCACAAATAACATGTCAGTCGCTCAGACAATTTCACGGCAAAAAGCGCCGTGAAAAACTCGCTTTGTGATCATGTTATTTGTGGCTTTTTTGATAAGGGAATAATATAAGATATACGGTAGATTTAACGAATCAGTTGTATGGACCATAGCCTATATGATAATACAATTAAATTCTCGATCAGATTTAACGAATCAGTTATGTGGGCCTTAGCAGTATAAGCCTGAAATCCTGAAAATACCCACATAACTATTCGTTAAATCTGTGTTTTGCGAATAGTTAGATATACGACTCTCTTTACCCGGACATATGGTAAATATAAATAAATACGGCAAAATGTATGTCACAAAGCGAGTTTTTCACGGATGCTTTTCCCGTGAAATTGTCTGAGCGACTGACATACATTTTGCCGTTAATTGGTTTTCATATAGATAAATTACTTAACGTTACGTTTTTCAAAATCCTCAACATACTGAGCAATCAGATCAACGGTACCGTCAATGCCTAACTTGGCACTGTTGATGCAGAGGTCGTAGGTTTCGGCGTGGCCCCATTTCTTTGAGGAATAATAATTGTAATAGCTTGCCCGCTGCTTATCCTTTCTAAGGATCAATTCTCTTGCTTTATTCTCACTCTTAATGGATTCATCATGTTCCATCAGGTATTTTATCTTGAAATCATCATCCGCATAAATGAACAGATTCAAAACGTTTTCATAATCGCTTAAAGCATAATCTGCGCATCGTCCAACGATAACACAGGGACCTTCGTTGGCAAAGGATTTAATGGCGTCAAACTGTGCCAGAAATACCTTGTGGCTTATGGGCATATCAACAAAGCTTGATGAATTGTAGCCAAAGGAATATGTATCCATTACCAGATTGTAAAGGAATGAATTGGTAGGCTTTTCGTCATGATTTGAGATCATCTCTTCGCAAAAGCCGGAATCCTTGGCTGCTCTTGTAAGTATCTCCTTGTCGCAGAACCTTATATTGAACCTTTTGGCGATCTTCTCTCCGATTTCATGGCCTGCTGAGCCGAATTGGCGTCCGATGGTAATGATCGTATTCATATGTACCTCCCAAACTTTGAAATTTTCAGATAATTTCTAAAATTATTATACAATATCGGAACATAAAATACAATTAAAAATTTGCAGTTAACATAACTAAATTATGTCAACCATTGGAGTCGAGATACCGTAAAACCTTCAAAAAATGCTCCGGCAATTCACTGTCAAAGAGTTTAAACTCACCTGTGGTGGGGCTTACAAAGCCTATTGTTTTTGCGTGCAGCACCTGTCCGTTAAGAGATAAAGGTTCTTTGTGGCCCGAATAAACCGGATCTCCCATCAACGGATGGCCGATATATGCCATATGTACCCTTATCTGGTGGGTCCTTCCGGTCTCTAAACGGCATTCTACATAGGTATGGTCCCTGTATCGCTTAAGGACCTTGTAGTGGGTCACGGCTTCTTTGCCGCCCTCTTCCACCGCCATCTTCTTTCTGTCGCTCTTTGAGCGGCCTATGGGGGCATTTATCGTGCCTTCATCATCCTTTAACACGCCATGTACAACCGCATGATAGGTTCGCCTGCAGGAATGATCCTTAAGCTGCTCTGCAATGCACTCATGGGCTTTATCGTTTTTACAGATGATCAAAAGCCCTGAGGTATCCTTATCGATCCGGTGGACTATACCGGGTCTTAAAACGCCGTTAATGCCGCTTAAACGTCCCTCAAGGTGGAACAGCAAAGCGTTTACCAGAGTGCCCTCATAATGCCCTGCAGAGGGGTGTACGACCATGCCCTGGGGCTTATTCACTATGCAGACATCCTCATCTTCATAAACGATGTCCAAGGGTATATTTTCGGGATTTATGTCCGGAACTATCGCCTCGGGGATGGTGAAAACCACCTGATCCTCGGTTTTTATGCGATAATTTGATTTAACGGGCTTTTCGTTAACCATAAGCCCGTTATTGTCTATCTGTTTTTGAATATAGGACCTTGAAAGACCGTCAAGGGTCGCAGACAGATATTTGTCTATACGTTCTCCTTCGTCTTCCGGTGAGATTGTAAAGGTGATCACAGGCATGGCTTATTTCACGTCCCTTATCTTCTTTTCCTTAAATCTGAGGAAATTCAGGTCATCTTCTTTATAGAAGAACAAAATGAGCAGTAACAGTATGATTGTGGACAGAGTTACAAATGCATCAGCCAGGTTGAATATCGGAAAGCGGATTACACTGAAGTATATATAATCAACCACATGATCGTATGCAATACGATCGATGAGATTTCCTATGGCTCCGCCGGCAATAAATGCAAGGGTTATGTGGGCTCCGTAAAAATGCTTCTTGGGAGGCATTTTAAACAGCGCGTAGCCTATTGCAAACAATATTATGACCGCCGCCAGGATGAAGAAGGATTTCTGTCCCTTTAACAGTCCGAATGCGGCTCCTGAGTTTTCAAGATATCTAAACTCCAGTATACCGTTTATTATTGCTTTATTTGGGTGATCCTTTAACCGGTTTACCGCATATATCTTTAATACACGGTCGGAAACTATGCTAAGCATTAGGATCACGGCGTCGGTTATAAGAATAAAACGCTTTCGCTTTAATTCTTCTTTCATCAGCCTTCTTCCTTAAAGTTTAATTCGCTTATAGCTTCTTTGATAAGATCGTGAGGCACATTTTCTTCCACAAATGCACTTCCTATCCTCTTTAGAAGGACCATGTTGATGGAATCTCCGTTGTTCTTCTTATCATATGTAACGGCTTCGAAGATCTCGCTTTCCCTGTCGGTATCGATGCTGATAGGAAGATAGAAAGGAACAAACATGTCCCTGATCTCCAGATAGTCATCCTTGGAGATGAGATCCTTTTTATAGGATATATAAGCTGCAGCAACGGTTCCGAGACTTACGCATTCACCGTGGAAGTACTCATCTCCCATCACGCTTTCGATTCCGTGACCGATGGTATGACCGAGGTTAAGGAGCATGCGAAGCCCCGTGGTCTCGTAAGGATCCTTTTCAACTATGGCTTTCTTTATGTTTATGGCATTGAAAAGCATTTCGCTCAAAACGCCGTTTTCTTTCTCGCAGATCTCATACATATCTTCGATAAGTTTGAAATAGAATTTCTGATCGGCCAGTAAAGCTGCTTTCATTACTTCGGCAAAGCCTGCGAAGAACTGTCTGTCGGGAAGTGTCTTTAATACATCGAGATTGATGTATACAAGTGAAGGCATGTAGAATGCCCCGACGTTATTTTTAATGCCTTTGTAATCAACTGCAGTTTTGCCTCCGATGGAGGAATCGGCCATGGAAAGGAGGGTCGTGGGACACTGAACAAAGTTTACGCCCCTTAAATAGGTTGCGGCTGAAAAGCCTGTGAGGTCACCTATAACACCACCGCCAAGAGCGATGATGATATCCTTTCGGGAAATCTTGTTTGACATATAGAAATCGTAGAGTTTCTCCACGTTTTCAAGGCATTTGGTGTGCTCACCGGGTTCAAAGGCAATCTCAAAAACGGGAAGCTTCCTGCCAAGAGCCTTTTTAAGGTCCTTAAGATGTGATGCATTCTTAACGTTTTCATCCGTAACAATAACGATCTTTGAAGCCTTGGGGGCAATGTTTTCAAGCAAAGCCGTGATATCTTCAAAGCCGTTCTTTAAATGAATCTCATAACTTTTTTTGTTTGTGTCCTTTACAAGGATCGGTTCCATTGTGTACTGCTCCTAAAATGTTTATTTTAATAATATAAAAAGTCCTGCCACCTAAGTGACAGGACCGGTATTATCAGATCGATGTACCGAAAGCTCCGGTGATGGATTCCTGGAGATCTCCGGTGATCTCTACACTTGCGGGAGTTACGATAAATATGTAGTTCGAAATCTTTTGAAGTGTTCCGTCAAGTGCGTAGCAGGATCCGGAAGTAAAATCAAGGATCCTCTGAGCGGAAAGATCGTCCGCATCTTCAAGATTAAGAAGAACGGTCTTGTTGGCTCTTAAAGTATTGGTAATTTCCCTGGACTCGGTAATGCTTGTGGGTTTAAATACGCAAACTGATGCGCCGTCCTGATGTGTAGGCATTTTCTTTCCTTTCGTAGGCTGCTTGGGCGGGAAGGTCCTGATCCTTGTATCCGCAACTTCGGGTTCTTTTTCATTTATGTTCTGATCGGCGGGATCTATATATCCGTCATCATCATACTGCACATCTTCTTCGTAACGATCGTCATCATCGTCATCGTCAATGTTCATGAACTGCTTAAACTTATCAACAACACTCATCGGTATTTACTCCTTAGCATAATTTCTTTCCCCAAATATGCCCGTGCCCACGCGAACATAGGTGGCACCTTCGGAAACTGCTACCCTGTAATCGCCTGTCATTCCCATGGACAGAACACTCATATCTACATTATTAATGTTTTCCGAGGCAATGTCAATGAGTAATTGGCGTAAATCAACAAAATATTGACGATTTTCCTCATCTGATTCAACATATGGTGCTATCGTCATGAGTCCTTTTATATGAACGTGGGGTAAAAGAGAGATCTTTTTTACAAGATCGAGGGCTTCACTGCATTTTATTCCGAACTTACTCTCCTCCTCCGCTACGTTTACTTCGATAAGGATATCCGTGACACAGTTTCCTTTGGCGGACTGCTTCTCAATCTCCTCGGCAAGTTCATAGGAATCAACTCCGTGAATAAGAAAAACCTTTCCGATAAGGTATTTTACTTTGTTTTTCTGAAGATGTCCTATCATATGGAAACGGGAATCCTTGGGGGCAAGCTCCCATTTGGCAACCAGGTCCTGGACCTTGTTCTCACCGAAATCGCGAATGCCGTAATCATATGCTTCCATCAGCATTTCGAAGGGTTTTGTCTTTGTGACTGCGATCAGAGTTACATCCTCGGGATCGCGCCCTGCCTTCAGGGCCGCTTCTTTAATGTTATCCAGTACCACAGATAAGTTTTCTTTAACGTTTATCTTATCATCCATTTTTAAGCCTTCTTAATATACAAAATCCTTGTCCGTAACCACCGAAGCATCAAGAGCAATATAATCGTAAGCCCTAAGCCCGGTAGTGGTGTTGGACTTAATGATCGAATATTCGTCGTTGGAATAAAGAACCTCGATCTGCTTAAAATCCGCAAATCCCTTGTTTATGTTGTAGACGCCGATGAGAGTTCCCTGCTTTCCTACCGTAAAGGTAAGAGGAGTCGTCGATGTATCCGCAGCACCGTTCTGACTTACATAGTAAAGGGTGTCGCCGGCCTTCAGTCCGCTCATGGCAACATAATAACAATCATCGGTCTCTTTATACACGTTAACTTCCATGAACTTTGTGGTGACATTTCCGGAATCGGAAATCACCTGTACATTGACGCCGTAATCAGCATCGTTTACATCCGTAAGAACAAAATCTTTATCGATCAGGAAGAAACTGTTTTCTGCAATGGCTGAATTGGGAACCTTAAGCCCCGTATCCTCTTCCAGCAGCAGTTCAACCTCTACAAAACGGTCCCTTGCAAAGGTTACCATGGAGTTTGTAAAGGTAAGGGAAACGATGGAACCTTTATCACAGTTCTTTACGATATGAACAAGGCCCCAGGAACGGTTGTTGGTCTTTGAAAAACGTACATCCACATAATCCCCTTCGTGTATCCTGTCCATCTCCTTATCGGGAACAAAGATGCAGAGGGACCAAAGCTCGTTATTGGTGTACTTGTAGACAAAATCTCCGGTTTCGAGAAGGGTGTCGTTATAAACGTAATTGCAGTTGTAATTCTCCTTGTCGAAATCCTCGGGATTGATCATGTCTGCGGTTTTGTTCTCATAGCCGTCCTCAAAGAAGGTTACGATCCCGCTTCCGCTTATACGATAGAAATTGATGATATCGTTAATGTGAAGGGAATTGATCTCCTCTACGCTTGCCAGAAGGGAACGGTTCTCAAGGCGGGCCATTTCTTCGGAAATGGTGTTTTCAAAAACAACGGCATCTTCGAAATTGGCCTTGTTGAATTCTTTTGAAAAAAGCATGATATCCTGCTTAAGAGAACTTAATTCCTTGTCTGAAAGGAAGGTGTCTTCGTTTGGATCCTTGGTGGTAAGGTCGGAGATCTTGCCGCTTTGATCGATGGCATAGACCAGATTGTTAAATGCGGCCCTCTCTCCCTCGCTCACAAATAAGGCCACGTATCCCTGACCTTCGGAAGTGACCACGTTTTCATCCCTTAATGCAATACCGGTATAGATCCTGTTTTCGGAAAGCATACCGTTCTTTATCTGATAGCCGACGATGCTGGATTCCTTGGAACTGATGTAAATACATACAGCTACATACAGGAATACGAACGCAAAAAAAACAAGTCCCGGATTTACATGATGAAGCTTATGGAATTTTTCAAGATTATCTTTTCCAGATTTCATACCCTACATTCAAAAAGCCCCGGCATTTGGTGCCGAGGCCTTTACCGTCAAAAATTATAATGAAACTATTATCTTGGATCTTACTCCTTCGGGAAGGTCGCTTTCGTTCTTTGCTACGGAAAGAATGAAATCAACGCCGAATTTTTCGGAATACTTTTCAAGCTTTGTGATAACTTCTTCAAACTTATCAACAGGGGTGTTGGACATTGCAAGATATCCGTCAAAATAAACCTGCTGAAGATCATGATCCTGAGAAATGATACCTGCTACGAAACCAAGAAACTCCTCATAATTATCCAAAAAATAATCGGATACATCCACAAGACGCACTTTGTTGTTAAGCTCGTACATATGCTTAGCACTGCGGTCTAAATAAACGATGTTACCCGATATTGCCTTAATCTCACTATTAACTTTGTCAAGCAGATGCTTTGTTTTTCCTTTACCCTTTTCGCCTACGATTAACTGGACCATTGGTGAACCCTCCTGAAAATGTTTCATTTTTAAAACATCTAAGACCGGATAAGAATGAAGCTTCATCCGATAAAAATATTATATGTTACATGAGCCAAAAAAACAACCTTGTAATTCATTTTTCAGATTTAATTCACACTTAGATCGCAAAGTGTTAACATCTCTGACATTTCTCCGTAAAGATCGTCCATAGTGCCTGCTCCGAGGACTATCGCAATGTAGGGAACGGACTGTTTGTCGCGGACCATGATCATAAGACATCTGCCCGCTTCGTCGGTGGTTCCCGTCTTTCCGCCCACAACTACCATGTTTGCGGGAGCCGAATAATTGCCCCTGAAAAACTGGTTGGTTGAAGAAGAACTTACCTCTTTGGAGGAACCGTCCTTTCTTGTGATGGTGGTGGAATACTCCTTGGACTGGATGATCTCAAGAAGATAGGGATCCTTTATGAATTCCTTGAACATAAGATAGAGATCGTAAGCCGTTGTATAGTGATCTGCGTCGTGAAGTCCGGAGGGATTTGTAAAGTGTGTGCCTGTACATCCAAGTTTCAAAGCTTCGGTGTTTACAAGATCCATAAAGCTGTCAACAGAACCGTTTCCCACCTGATTGCCAACGGCAACAGCCACATCATTGTAAGAAGAAAGCAGCATGAGCCTTAAGGCCTGATCAAGAGTCATGGTATCTCCGCCTTCTACACCCAGCATCACAGCCAGAGGATCCGTAATGGTTGCAAGGGCTTCCTTGTCAACTACAACATAGGAATCCGCCGACATGTATTTAAGGGCCACATATGCGGTCATAAGCTTGGTGATACTTGCAGGATATCTTTGTTCGAATGCATTGTCTGCATATAAGACTTCATTGGTATCTGCGTTGATAAGAAGGGCTGCGGTGCACTGATCCGCAACAAATTTACGGGAAGTCACGTTACCTTCGAATACAGCAAAATCGGATGCAAAAGAAGGGATCCTGTCGGAAAAGGCAGTATGTTCGATGATGGAAGTCCTGCCGGATGTGATCCTCTCCTTTTGCGTATACTCAGAAAATGGCATCCAAACATCGGCACGGGAACCACCGCATGCCGAAAGTGCGGACACCATCATCATGATCATTAATATAAGCCCCAAAATCTTATTTGTACATTTCACGCCACTCTAAATCTCCACGATCCAAGGATTTGATAAGAAGCTCCGCGGAAGCAAGGTTGGTTGCCAGCGGAATGTTGTGCATATCACATAATCTCATTACGTTGCTCACATCGGGTTCATGGGTTTTCTTTGTAAGAGGATCTCTTAAAAAGATAACAAGGTCGATCTGGTTGTGCTCGATCTGGGCACCTATCTGCTGCTCGCCGCCAAGATGGCCCGCAAGATATTTGTGGACATTTAAATTAGTAACCTCTTCTATAAGCCTTCCGGTAGTACCGGTAGCATACAGATCGTTTTTGCTTAAGATCCCCCTGTAAGCAATGCAGAAATTCTGCATGAGCTTCTTTTTCGCATCATGTGCTATCAATGCAATATTCAACTAAAACACCTCTCTCTTTTCCCGCTTCTCGCCGGAACGGAAGCGAACATTTAAAACAAAGCCGAGCCCTATATAAAGGCTCACCAAAGATGTCATACCGTAGCTGACAAAGGGAAGCGTAAGACCTGTATTCGGAAGAATGAACGTAGCAACCCCCACGTTGAAAAACGTCTGAATTCCGAGTAAGGTGCCCATTCCCGTGCCTATTACCCGCCCGGCGACATCCTTTGAACGTCTCGCAATGAAGAAACATTCGAGGCATAAAAGAAATTCCAATAATATGACGGTCACAGATCCCATAAAGCCCATCTCCTCTCCGATAACGGCAAAGATAAAGTCGGTTTCGGGTTCGATGATGTAATTACCGTTCTTTAAAGACGTGATCACATTGTTGTTAAGGCCCTTTCCCCATAACTGACCGGAACCGATGGCAATTACCGAATTTGTCTGCTGGTATGCATTGTCAACGTATTTTTCGGGATAAATGAAGGAAAGGATACGACTTCTCTGATAATCGTCGATAAGAGTCTGCCCCTCTTTCAATATGATGCTCAAAAAGACTATCACGGCGGGCACAAAGACCGCAAAGGCCGCTACGATGTATTTCCAGCTGATCCCTCCCACCAGAAGAAGCGTACACAAAACAATGGTGATGACTATGGTCGTTGAAAGATCGGGCTGATCGTAGATCAGATAAAGCGGCACCGCCGCAAGGATCCAGTAACAGATCAGTACCTTCAATGAGTTGATCTTGTCTTTATATTTCATAATAAACTGAGCGAAAAAAATAATCAATAAAATCTTTGCCGTCTCAGAGGGCTGGAAGCGGATGCCTGCGATCTCAAACCATCGCTGCGCATTGTGGGAAGTATTACCCGCAAGCCTTACCGCAAGAAGCAGTCCGAAGTCCACCGCGTACCATAACCAATAGAACTTAAGGATCAGGGAAAGGTCGAAAAGAGATATAACGACCATAAGGAAAAATCCCATAATGGACCCAAGTATCTGCTTTGACTGAACGTCCGGATTGGCACTTCCGATTGCAAGGATACCGATGACGTTTATGGCAAGAACAAGACATATTAACTTGAAATCATAATCACGTATGTGAAGATTTTTAAACATCTCTGTCTCCGGTCATCATTTAAGGTCTGCAAGTGTCTTAAGGGCACTCTTGTCAACTGCGGCTATCACGATCTTCTTATCCGCAAGATAAGCGATCTTTGCCTGATATTTGGGGCGGATGAGCCATTTTGACTTCTCAGAATAGTTTCTTGCCTCTCCGATCCTTATTCTTTCGGGCGACATATCCGATGCAAAAACAAAGCCCGGTCTTTCACCTTCATTGAAATCGATATTAACACTTCCGTATAGACCGCCGAGGATGATCACGTTACCTCTTGCACGTACAAGTGCACCGGGTTCCACATCACCCATAACAACAACACCGCATTCAAACTGAAGATGCTCACCCTTTAAAACGGTGCCTCTGTATACCGTACCGAAACCGGTCACATCCTGGTCCATGAGAGTCTTGTTAAGGGACTTTGTTATGGAACGTTCAATCTCTCCGTTTTCTTCGGGAGTTATCATGTAAAGCACATTAAGTTCACCCTCATCTTCTATTATGGAAATTAGAGTTTTTTCTTCTTCTTCGGAAAGGATCCTTCCTTCAAAGGAAACGGCGATCTTTCCGCCCTTGAAGAAGCCCTTTGACTGGGAAAATTTAACCTTTATCTCGTCACAGAGTGACTGAAAATCGCATTCTCCGTTTAACTGGACCTTTATGCCGTTTGGAATGCTTTTTATCATAATGTTCGATCTCATACCGATCAGTCTCCTATTCCTGTTGTTGTTACTTCGGTAGCGGTTTCCGTTACCACATCTTCCACATTGTAATAGTGTTTCAGGATATCGCAGGCAGTATCTGCGGGATATGCGGAAGTGTATCCGTTTGCGATACGGATGGCCATTGCGATCTCCGGATCGTCATAAGGGGCGTAGCACACGAACAAAGCGTGGTTTGGCTTGGTGCGGCTCTGTTCGGCGGTACCGGTCTTACCTGCGACCTCAAAGGGAAGGGCCTTGAAGTAGGACTGGCTCTGTGCCATCCTTCTCATTCCTTCGTGGATCGCTCTCCATTCATTGTCCTCAAGTTCGACCTGATTTACGATCTCTGCGGAATTGTCCTTTATAAGTTTTCCGTTGCTGTCGGTGATCCTGTCGATCAGAGTAAGTTTGTATACTGTTCCGGAGTTGGCCACCGCAGTTACATACCTCGCAAGTGAAACCGTTGTAAACGAGTTTGTACCCTGTCCGATGGCGGAAGGAACGGAATACTGGGTCGAAATCTGCGGCGTTGACTCTTCTATCTCCACACCCGACTTTTCTCCGAGTCCGTACATTTCCGCATATTTTGTAAGCTTTTCGATACCTATATTTGAATTGTACTGGTTGTTTTCGTCCATACTCAGCTTGTAACCCACTGTGTAATAGTAATAGTTACAGGATTTTTCAAGTGCGGCCGAAAGATTCAATGCACCGTGTCTTCCGGGATAGATCCAGCAGTTATGTACATCCGTTGTCAGTTCTTTAAAGGATCCGAGACAGGTTATCAGAGTGTTGGGAGTGATGATCCCTTCCTTTAATCCTGCGGTTGAGGTTACCATTTTGAAGGTGGAACCCGGAGCCGTCTTCTGCTGCGTCGCATAGTTGATAAGAGGTGTTGAAAGATCGGAATTCATCTTTCTTAAATATGCTGTATCAGCACCGTTGGCAAGGTAATTGTTATCATAGCTGGGATAAGAAACCAAAGCCAACGTATCTCCGGTCTTTGCATCGGTAATGACACAGGAAGCGGAGTAAGGTTCAAGCGCAAGCTGTGCAGGGGTTATCTCAAGATTGGATATCCTGTTTATCATGAAGGTGTAGGAACTTATACGACCTTTCTTCCATGCATCCAGTTCCTCATCGGACAGCTGCACCACATTCTGCTCAAGCAATATGTTAAGAAGTGTTTTCGGGGCTACGGAATCGGCCTTGACTATATAACGATAAAGCATTTTGTCGAAGGTCTTGTTGGATGATAGTTCATCCTTTACCACCTCAAGTATTGCATCAAAGATCTCGCTTGACTGGGAATAGGAATCGCTTAAGGTAAGCTTCGAAGTATCTATCCAGTTCTGTGAGATGCAGTAATCTATATATTCGCCGAGGGAAATGACTTCATCGTTTGCCCAGGCTTTGTAGGTTTCATCCGCTCTGTCGATGAGGGTATCAACAAGAATACCGTCATTTAAAAGCAGTGTTTCAACATAGTTCTGATAATTCTGCCATTCCGTATTCAATTTTTTGTAGGCCGTTCTTTTTGTGGTCAGCTCCTCAATGAGCTTCTCGAGTACGGCTTCTTTCTTGTCAAGATATGCCGCATAAAGAACACGTTCGTTATCCTGAGCATCGTCCTTTGATATATGGGTTATGTCGATGACTTCGTTGTTTAAAAGTGCATAATAAACGTCATAAATGGGTATCAGTATGTCCGAACTTGAAGCATTTTCTGCCGGTATATATTCTTTGTAGTTGATTATCTTGTTAAGGAGTATACCTGCAAGCTTCTGTTCGAGGATGTGATATATGGCTTCCTGAAGGTTTGCATCGATGGTGAGGTACACGTCGTTTCCGGCTACGGCATCAACCAGATCCTCCACCGAGATTATTCGTCCCATGGTATCAACATAAACCGTTTCCGAACCCTTCTCACCCTTTAATACGGCTTCCTGACTTGCTTCGATACCGGTCTTTCCGATAATGTCGTTGGCACTGTAGCTTGGATCCGTTTCCTGCAGTTGCGCAAGCTCGTCGGAAGAGATCTTTCCGGTATAACCTACTATCTGGGAAGTATAGGTTCCTGTAGGATAGATCCTTATGGTATCTTCTGCGATGGAAACACCCTGAAGGATATCGGAATTCTCCATTATCACCGCTACGGTCTTCTGTGAAACACCCGTGGCAATGGTGGTTGCAATGTACTTCTGGTATGTATTTGCGCTCATTGCATACCTTATTGCGATGATCTTAAGAACCGTCTCCTTGGGAAGTGAAGTATCAACGTTATACCTTGTATCCCCCGTAAGATATTCCATTATCTCTTCGGCAGTACTTGAGGACTCGGCATAAGACATCTCATCTATGTAGACATGTCCGTAGATATCGGCCTTGAACCTGTTTAAGGAGGTTCCGGTCACGGAAAACTGATACTGATTTCGTTCATCCACATAGATATTGAAATTGGTGGAAAGGGAATCACCGTTTTCTTCTATCATTGCAATGGTACGAAGTATCGTGTCGTTTAACTGCTGATTCTTGTTTTTTCCGGAGGGGAAAACGTCCTGGATGTTAACGGAGTAAGCCAGTTCATTGTATGCCAATAAAACACCGTTCCGGTCATAGATATTGCCCCGGGCGGCGTTGATGGTTATCTCCTTTTTTGTCTTTAACTCAAAACTGGTAAGATACTGCTCTCCTTCGATGATCTGAAGGGTGAAGATACGACGGATCAGTATCCCGCAGAGGATACAAAAGGCAATGATAAGGTAGATGACCCTTGTTGTTATTAA
>JAEEIN010000151.1 GCA_016281385.1 Lachnospiraceae bacterium
ATGGTCGCTGAATTGCTGGGCTTGTGGGTAATGCTCGGATCCAATGTTCATCTCAGCAAAAGAACGATCTCCGTTACCAGGGTGGTTATAATACTTATATTTTTGGAAGCGATCTGTTGGATGGTTGAAAGGTATACAAGAGAGATCGGCTATCTTACTGTGACCAGGATCATCCTTACGCCTACGATCTATCTGCTGCATCCGATCATCATGCTTGCAATAATGGATATGGCGGAATTTGTAAAGAAGCGCAGAGTCATTCTGTTCCTCCCGATCCTCATCAGTGCTCCCCTTTTATATACCTCTCAGTGGACACACCTTTTTTACTGGTTTGATGAAAACAACCTCTATATAGCTGCTGACAATATTCTGCAATATTACCCGTACTTTTTGTTCTTACTGTATGTGATCGTATTCATTGCTGCGTTTACAGTCCGTTATGCCAAATACGGAACCGTTGAAAGAAAGGGGATCCTTGTCAGCATCATTGCCGCATTCATCGGAGTTGTCTTACATCTGGTATTTGATGTATATGCCGATTACAGCACACTTTTTGCTTCGCTGCTTTTGATCTACTATTTATCCCTTTATGTCCTGACGGCTAAAGAAGATACACTTACGCATCTGTTAAACCGTCAGTGCTATTATGCGGATTCGGAAAAAGAAAAAGACATGATCACCGCAGTGGTATCCGTGGATATGAACGACCTTAAGAAGATCAATGACACTCAGGGACACGATGCGGGAGATAAGGCCCTTAAGACCGTTGCGGAATGTCTGACTTCCGGCAATGTAAAAAATAAAAAGGTATACCGCATCGGAGGCGACGAATTTGCGATCTTCTATCTGAATAAAAAGGAAGATGAAGTGGTTCGGGACATAGAGCTGATGCGAAGTGAACTGTCAAAGACGAAGTATGTCTGCGCATTCGGATATGAGATGGTCAGGGGTAAAGATATCCAGGGAGCCATGAAGTTTGCGGATCGGGAAATGTATTCAAACAAAGCCAGACTTAAGGATTCCGATGAAAGAAGAATGATCGCCCACAAAGAGGCAACCATCCGTGTAATGCATGAGGCACTGGGGTCAGGCATGTGGGGTATGGAATTTGATGAAGAAGGAAAGATGATAGCTGTTGACTGGAGTCCGGAATTCAGAACCATGATCGGATATACGGATGAGAATGATTTTCCCAATACGCTGGAATCATGGTCGGATCGTCTGCATCCCGATGATAAAGAAGCTGTTCTTAAAGAGTTCAATGACACAATATCTGATTATTCGGGTGTTAAGAATTACGATGTGGAATACAGATTTAAGGTAAAAAGCGGTGAATGGCGTTGGTTCCATGCCGTCGGAAGGCTGTTGCGTCGCGATAACGGGGTTCCTCTTTCGTATGTGGGAATGTTCGTAGATATTAACGAAAAAAAGAATGGATGAATAAGAGATTAAAAAGGCGAAGCATATCACGGACCGGAAAACGGCTTGAACCGTGATACATACCGTGATATGTTACGTCTTGTGTTTCAAATTTGGGTTTATGAGGTAATATATGTTTGTTCGTAACGGAATCATGTCAAATCTGAGAGAACGGGGCAGAACGGCTCTGTTCTCACTTCTGATAATCGTGCTGTCAGTCACCATGATCCTGTCGTTGGGAGTTTTGTTATACTGTAATGCCGTTATGAGGGCATGCGACGGGGCATATCGCTCCATTGCCCTTGTAGAGTACATGGGATCTGAGTATCCAAACGAAGCAGTTCCTGACGAAGCGGCAAGAAAAGCGGCAGTGGAACTTAGTGATGAAAGCATTCTTAATGTTAACGGCGTAACCGGATGGACAAAGGGAAATACTTCCTTTGGTTTTGTAGAAGGTTATGAACGTCGTTTCGGCAATATGCCATACGGTAACCGGAGTGTTATTGTTGTCGGCAATTTTTCCAATCTTTTGTATCAATGGACCGATCATGATGAAAACGGGGAGCCCATAATAACGGATATGTCCGTTATTTACCGCACGGCTTTACTTAAAGAATCGGTTTATTCAAAAAGAGGCAAAGAAGGCGTTCTTATTGATGTTCTTACGGGTACAAGCGATTTTGTGCCCGAAAAAGGAAAGACCTACGTCCTTCACGGGTCCTTCATAGATACCACAGGCACTGCCCGGGATATCGGTGCTTACCCCATGAACGGCTATTACGTTTTTCAGATAGAATCCTTTATTGATTCAGATGAACTTCCTTATGCAACTTACACTGAGGAGGAAGGAATACCCGAAAACTTCCTTGAGGCTGCGGATCAGTATCGGGCCATGAACAATTATCTGTCTGTGGTTCACTGTAAAGATATGGAAGATGTCTATGCCTTCCAGCAAAGCGAAGTAAAGCTTTCCGAAGGCTCCATTCCCGATCCGGAACAACAAAACGCCTGTGTTATCAGCGCGGATCTGGCTGAAGCTCTTGGGCTGAAGCCGGGTGACGATCTTGAACTTTTCAGAATGAACGGTACCGATACGGATTGCTACGATCTTTCCTTGAGCGGCGAAACCTATTCCCTTAAAGTGTCCGGTATCATAGAGCATTCCACGGATTATACGGGTACGGTCTGGGCTGTTCTTGATGATGCGGACACTCCGCTCTTCGGATACCTCCTGGGCACTGTCTCATTAAGAAATGAGGATGCTGTGGAAGCGGTGGAGATGCTTCAGAGCATCGTTCCCAAGCAGGTCAGGGTAACCCTTTTCGACCAGGGATATGGCAATGCGGTTCAGCCCTTTCAGGAAGTAAGAAAAACGGCTGTGAACGTATTAATCATCTGTCTTGCGGGAATAGTTGCGGTGCTTATGCTGTTTGCCTTCCTGTTTGTGGGAAGACAGGGCGAGACCGTAAAGATCATGATAAGTCTGGGAACTCCGGGATCAAAGATCACTCTCTGGTTTTTGTCGGGAGCACTTCTTATATGCGGTGTTTCCGCATTTCTGGGAACCCTGGCAGGGGTTGTTTTGCAACCCTATATGTTTGACAGGATTTCCCTGATAATAGAAAGCATTCGTTCAAAAGAAGGATTTTTATGGTATAGCGAAAACTCTGTGGGAATCGCAAAAGAAACAAACTTTGATCCGGTGGTACCCATGTGGCCGGACCTTCTGGTGTTTGCGGGTATCGTAGCGGTTTCCCTCCTGTTTTGTTATTTCTTTCTTAAGCTTCAGCGGCGCATGAGGACTCCCAAAAGGGGAAAGAGCCGGGTTTATGTACCAAAGGGCGGAACCTCGGTGCATTTCAGAGGCGGATTGCGTTATTCCCTTCTTTCCATAAAAAGGGGCGGGCTTAAATCCATAATCGTCCCTGCAGTAACGATGCTTCTTACTACGATGGTGCTCTTTTTAAGCGGAATGTATCAGGGCTGGCAAAATGACTTAAAGAATGCTCTGGAAAACAATTCCATCGAAGGCACCGTGGTCAGCATAAACGGGAGATATTATTCGGGACTTGCCCTGACTTTAAATTCCGTTAAAACCATTCTTAGCGTGGAAGGCATCGATGATGTTTATGTATCCTACGGCTATCACTACTGGCTTGCCGAGGAAATGCCTCAGTTCAGCAGCAGCGAACACGGAAAGGAAAGGCGAAGGAGCTGGATCGAATTTCAGCCGGAGATCGTTGCCTTAAATTCCATGAAGGCTGCAAAAGAATTTTATTATTCCGACCCGGGCCTTACATGGCTTGAAGGCTGGGACGAGGATGTCTTAAACAGAAATGACCTTACTCCCATGGTCTACAGGATGGGAGGCGGCACCAAAGAGGATCCCATTCCCGGAGTGTTCAGTAAGAGCTTTTTGGAAGAACGGGGAATGAGCCTCGGAGATACCATATCCTGCTTTGTGCGTGCAAATCAGAGTTCCTTTTACAATTCGGAGATCGAAGTAGTGGTTAAGGCAGTGGGAACCTATGTCCAGCAAGGAAATAGGGCAAATATATATGTGCCTCTTTCCTGTCATATTCCCTCGGAAATGCTCATGGGAGATGAACTGTCCGATGATTATTCAAATGCGCAGCGCAAGCGCATGGAGCAGACCTTTAACTTCAGTACCTGCAGGTTCAATATCTCCTCTGCAGGAAAACTCGATTCTGTAAGGGAGAGTTTAAGATCTCAGGGCTTCAGTGCCGTCGGTCATATAAGAAGAGACCGAACCACGATCCTTTTAAAGGACTCGGCATTTTTAAAGCTTAAGGACAGTATGGAGCGAAATATTGCCATGGGCAAAGTAATGTCCACCATGATCTCGATCCTTGTTGTTTTGCTGGGATTCATCATCTCATGGCTGATGGTATTTACAAGGCGTCGTGAGTTTGCACTCATGAGAGGACTTGGAGCAAAAAAGAGCCGGGTATTTGCGTCCTTCTTCCTGGAGCAGGCTGTCTTAAGTTTAATCGGCTGTCTTCTCGGATGCGTGTCACTTCTGTGGCTTTATACAGGCGGCACCATACAGATACTGGCTGCGTTGGCCTTTCTTATCTGTTATCTTTTGGGCGCGGCTGTTTCCGTTCTTTTTGTGGGCAAGACCGATCTTATGGAACTTTTGACTGTCAGAGAATGATGAAAGGGTTAATAAATGAGTGTAATTGAATTAAAAGATGTAAAATATGTATATCAGTCCCAGTATCAGCGGCTGGAAGCCCTGCATGGGATTTCTTACAGTTTTGAAGAGGGTTGTGTTTATGCAATCCTCGGAAGCTCAGGCAGCGGAAAAACAACACTTTTATCCCTGATGGCGGGACTTGACATACCCACGGAGGGCACCGTTTTGTGCGAAGGTGTCTCCACCGCGGATATCGATCTTGAAAAATACCGTCGCGAAAGGGTTTCAGTGATCTATCAGGATTTCCGCCTGTTCCCCATGCTTACGGTGGCGGAGAATGTGATGTATCCCATGGAACTTAAGGGAATGAAACCCGCAACGGCCAAGAAACACGCCGCAGAGCTTATACAGAAGGTGGGACTTCCCGAATCTGCATTAAACCGTTTCCCGGCAATGCTATCCGGCGGAGAGCAGCAGCGTGTTGCCATAGCCAGGGCCCTTGGCATGAAGACAAAGATCCTTCTTGCGGATGAGCCCACGGGTAATCTTGATTCAAAAAACAGCGAGCTGGTATTTGGGATCCTTAAGGATCTTGCCCATAAAGACGGCTATTGTGTTGTTGTTATAACCCACGATGAAGAACTGGGAAGAAGCGCGGATAAGAGAATAAGGCTTCATGACGGAGATCTGGTGGTACAGTAAGCCGGACGTTAGGATCTTTTAACACACTTTGAGGAGAGTAGTCTTTATGAAAAGAAGCATGATGATGACCGGCATGATGTTTTTACTGATGTTAGCAATTGCCGGTTGTGGAAAGGCACCTTCGGCAGGAGGCGAATCACAGGGGCAAAGTTTGACCGGAGACGACGGCGGAAAGGAAAGCGTTGTTGTTTCTGATGAAATTTCACCGGAAGAAGAGGATGCGGAACGCCCGTTTTTGATCACTGTAACGGATAAAGACACCATTTATGTGGAAATCAAAAAGAGCACATATGATCCGTCCGCCACAGATTATTCTTACAATGCATTTTTTAACGACCGGAATGATGAGACTGTGTTTAAAATGAATATCTCTTCCGGCGGAAGCGACTGGTCACAATGCAGGTTATGTTACGGTGAATTTGGTGATGAATCCAAAACTGCCGTATCGGATTACGGGTATGAGGATCTGGGAGATTCGGTGAAATATACCATTGTTTTAAACAATCCGAGCGTAAAGATCTCGGGAGGAGATAATCTTCCAATTCCGTTGTCCTTGTTTGAGAGTGTGGCAAAGTGTCTGGCTCAGGATCCTTCGGATGCATATATCGAATATGGTGCTGAGCGGATCTTAAAGTTTGACGTGGATTATTCGCTTCTTGCAGCAAAGGAAAACGGGCTTAAGAAGCTGGAAGCACTGTTATATCAAAACGACAAAGACAGGGAATTTCTTACTCCGACCTGCGAAGATTACAGAGTGGACATCTTTGATACCAAGGTCGTTGTATTTGAGGGCTGCAGGATCGACAGGGCACCTGCTTCGGGATTATATGTATTCGGAACCAACCCTGAGGGAACGATATCGCGCAAGCCTTGTAAGGTGTACAGAGTATACGAATATGATTCCATCGGAAAGCTTGTTTCATACAAAGAGAAGACGGTCTTTGAATCGGAGAGCGATGCGCTTCATATAGCGGCTACCAACGGCATAAACGGAACTCACGGTTTATGGTTCATTGACTGGATCGGCGTTAACGAGGTACCTGCCGACTTTACGGATGAGCAGGGACTTAAGGTGATCTGTGATGAAAATCTGCCCGTATATTACTCAGATCAGGGGAAAGCGGCAGGCTATACCGCTGATGTGCAAAGATATGATAATACATGGTACCTTTCCTTTGTTCAGGACGAGGCAGGTTTCAGAAATAAGGAGTTCTTCTCGGGAATCGGTGAAACGGAGATCCTGGGGGATTACCTGTCTGCAGAAGGTAATGAGTTTTCCGCAGACAATGCGGATGATGAAGGCTTTATATATCTTGGCTCGGGCGATGAAAAAGCAACCGTATACTATTCAAAGCCTGACGCCCACAGGCATAACATAAGCGACGCATCCGATGTGACCGGCATGTACCCCGATGATTTTGTTCCAATGCCCTATGACGATCAATACTTTACGCCCATAAGTGATGATTACGTACTCTATTATTCGAGATTTGAAGATTACGGAGATTACCGTTTTAACGATAAAGCGGTGCTGATCTCATTTGACGATGCAGGGAATATCATAGATGCAAAATACAGGTACTTCCGCCCCTCAAATATGGTAAATCCCATGTCCGAACTGGTGGAGTCCACATTGATCATGGAAGGAACCAGACTTCTGTATCAGGATGATACCTATGCCTATTTTGATATAATTGACTGTACTGAACTCAAACCCTATGCCGGCGACGGCACATACGGAGACAGATTCAACAAGACCGAACTCTTAGAGCAGTCTGTGGAAGAAGAATTTGTCTGGATGCCTATGGGGGCATGGTCATCGGATACGGGTATATTTGTTTCAAAATAATATGATTCTGTCTGGAGGGTCCGGTTATGCTTTAACCGGACCTTTACGATATCTTCCGAAGAAAATTCCGTCATCGACATAACTTTCCGTCTCGGAGACCCACATGGGAAACTGGCTGGTTGCCAGAGCGGTCTGGGCATTTAACATTCCTGTGTGGAAGGAGAGATGTCTGTACTGGCGCAGAACCAGTTCCATTCTTGTATATTTGCATTTTTCCGGCTTCTCATACAGCATTTCATCCGTAAGTGAATCCAGATAATCCATGGTTTTCTTCTCTATCCGATCCAGGTAAGCCAGCAATTCTTCGTCTGTCAAAACAACACTTGTGGGATTGTCGGGATTATCCATTCCTTCTTCATGAAATGAAGGCTCTTCGTAAACAAAGGGATTGAAAAACCACTTGTCTGCCGAGTGGAGAGCATGATATGCCCATCTCCAGCAGGGAGCTCCGCAGCAGAGGGCGTCTCTGTTATAGGTTTTTAAAGAAGTGCGGATGTTAAGAAAATTGGGTTTTACGGTGTCTTTGATGATCTTGCATAATTCATTCATGGTGACTCCTCCTTGTTTTTATTTGAGTATATTTGTATAATAACTTTGAAACTGTTATCAGTAAAATTGAAATATACGAATATATAGTTCGGAAATATTGAACAAAGAGGCGCACATGACTATCACTCAATTAAGTACATTTTTAAAGATCACGGAACTGAACAGTTTTTCCGCCGCAGCCGACAGCCTTGGCTATGCCCAGTCCACGGTAACGACACAGATCAAGCAGTTGGAGGATGAACTGGGGTGCGTGTTGTTTGAACGTCTCGGAAAAACAATATCAGTCACCTCGGCGGGGGAACGTCTGGTAACCTACGCAGAGAAGATGCTCCAGCTGGAGCGGGAGATCCGACTTGATGTGACGGATGAAGACAATCCTGTGGGTATCCTGAAAATAGGTGTTTCCGAATCTTTGTGCATAAACAGATTTCCAAAGGCTTTAATGGAGTATAATAAGGATAATCCCAGGACCGAGATCAGGATACAGTTTGTCAATCATGAAAATATCCCGGAACTTTTGCAAAAGGGAGAACTTGATATGGTGTATACACTCAATCCTCTGATAGAAGATGAGCGGGTTGAGATCCTTCACAAGAAACGGGAGAAACTTGGGTTTTATGCCTCTCCCGATCATCCTTTGATCGGTAAAGCCATCAGTGAAGCGGATTTAAAAGACGTTCCCCTTCTTCTTACCGGACACAACTGCAATTTCAGACATATGCTGGTTTCCGATCTTGAAAAGAGCGGGATCGTACCAAAGATAGCGCTGGAAACAAGCAGCAAAGAGATTCTGAAGCAATTCGCCGCCGGGGGGTACGGAGTGGCATTCATACCTGAAATGACGGCGGAAACCGAAATTAAAGGCGGCAGGCTCAAACGCCTTAACTGGAAGGGAAATGATTTCCCCATATATTCCCAGGTACTGATCCATAAGGATAAGCACAAAAACAAAGCGATCAACGCCCTGGTTGCCATTATCGATCGGGCGGATTGAGTAAGGATATTTAAGGAGAAATAAATGTTACAGTTTGGAATGCCTACACTTATAGAAAATAAAACACCGGAAGAAAACGTTGCTCTTTGCAGGAGTCTGGGGCTTAAGTTTATAGAGCTTAACATGAACTTTCCCGAATATCAGGCGGACAGGCTTGAACAGACGGACTTGTTTATCGGTCCGGCTGAAGAGGCAGGGATCTATTATACTGTTCATCTGGATGAGAACCTTAACATCGCGGATTTCAACAGCCTTGTTTCGAAGGCTTATCTTGAAACCGTCAGAAGGTCTGTGGAGACGGTGAAGAAGTTTGTTGTTCTTCGAGACAAATACGGAGACAGCAGTCAGCCGCTAACGCTGAATATGCATATGAATCATGGTATCTACATCACTCTGCCCGACAGAAAGGTGCAGATGTATGACCGGGATTTTGATTCATATATGAAGTCCTTTGAGAACTTCAGGGCCAAATGCGAGCAATGGATCGGTGACAGTGATATACGGATAGTGATCGAGAACACCGATGGGTTCAGAGAGTACGAGAAAAGGGCAATAGAGTATCTTCTTGAGAGTCCTGTTTTCGGTCTGACATGGGATATCGGTCATTCCAAGGCAACGGGTGAAAAGGATGTGCCCTTTATCAAGGAGCACGGAGAACGTCTGATGCATTTTCACATTCATGACGGATCGGAGAATCCGCCTAAAAATCACTTGGCTCTGGGGGATGGAGAGATCGATCTTGAAGACCGATTGAGACTTGCAAAGAGCAGAAATGCAAGGTGCGTTCTTGAGACCAAGACCATAGAAGCATTGAAGAAGTCGGTGCAGTGGCTTGAAGATAAAAGAATAATATGATGTTTGGTCACAACGGACATATCGGTAATTTCGGCTGGACAGGCGGAACCGGTATCTGGGTTGAGGCAGATCCCGTCGACAAGTTTTCCGTAGCCTATATGCATAACATGGCTCCGAACGAAGAACTCTACCATCACCACAGAGTTCGCGCAGTTGTAAACGGTATTATGTTGTAATATATTAAGGGTTATAAATTCAGTTACAGGAGAAACTGTTATGGGTCTGATCGAGTTGCTGCTCCTCGGAGTGGGACTTTCCATGGATGCTTTTGCCGTTTCCATATGCAAGGGCATAGAAACAAAAAAAGCCAATATCAAACAGATATTGTTATGCGGAATATGGTTCGGTTTTTTCCAGGGACTGATGCCTTTTATAGGCTACATACTGGGGTCGAGGCTTGAGTTCATAATCAATAAGATAGCCCCCTGGCTTGCATTCATACTGTTGTCTATCATCGGCATAAATATGATCAGAGAGGCTTTTTCTTCCGAGGAAGAAGAAACCAGAGCGGGCTTTGACGTGAAGTCCATGTTTATGCTCGCAGTTGCAACCTCCATCGATGCCCTTGCGGTAGGTATCACTTTCGTGGCAGTTCCCGTATCGCTTATAGATGCATCGGAACTTGTAAATACAATCATCGGCTGTAGTATCATCATGGCTACGACCTTTGTTTTTTCATGCTGCGGTGTAAGGATCGGAAATGCTTTCGGCATGAGATTTAAGTCGGGAGCGGAAGCCGCCGGCGGATTTGTCCTTGTTTTTATCGGACTTAAGATATTGCTTGAGCATTTTGGAGTCCTTGATTTCATGGGCAACACAGATGTGCTCTTCGGACTTCTCATTCCCTTTGTCGGAACGGTGCTGGGATCCGCTCTTGTTTTTGTTGCGGACAAAGATATCAAAGAAGCCTTCAAACTGATACTGATGGGCATGGCAGGAGGTATCATGATGGCATGTTCCATGTGGACCCTTCTGTATCCTTCCATCCTTGCGGGCAAAGTCATAACCGCGGCTTTGGGATTTGTCATCGGTGTTGCATTCCAGTACCTGCTTGATAAGGCAGTGCCCCATGCACATTTCTTCTTAAAAGCAGAAGAAGGTCCTTCAAGCAGTCTTAAATACTCCTTTAAAGTCATGCTTTCCGAGGTCATTCATCATGTTCCCGAAGGAATGGCTGTAGGCATCATGTTTGCGGGAGCCATAAACGGAGCGGAGGAAGTTTCTCTGGCAGCAGCATTTGCCCTTACAGTAGGCATCGCCGTACAGAACATCCCCGAAGGAATCTTTGTTTCCACTCCCATAAGGTCGGGTGGCGAAGAAAAAGGAAAGTCCTTTTTGATGGGCGTACTTTCGGGTATCATCGAACCCCTTTTGGGAATAGCAATGATCATTCTTGTTACTGCCTTCCCGGGTATCCTTTTATTCATGATGGCCCTTACCGGCGGCGCGATAGCTTTCCTTGTTCTTGAGGAAAATATCCCTTCAATGTATACTGAGGAGCACTCGGATAAGGGAACGATATCCTTTGCTTTATTCTTCTGTATTATGATGATAATCACATTTTCTACGGGAGTATAGACTGTCTTGCATTTTTCGCGAAAATCTTGAAATTATAGGGGGATGAGAGTATATTAAGCATACAGTTTTATTTTTCCATATGAGGAGGAAAAGTTTTTATGAGATTTAAACGCAGTATTTCTTTTGTACTGGCACTGCTCATGCTTTTTTCCGAAACCGGTGCTTATGCGTCGGACTATTCGGGAAATGCGGCAGTGCCTTTTGTATTGTCTGAAGAGGCATATTCGGATGTTACGCCAAACGATCCGGCAGTTGTCTCGACAGATGAGAATATTACTGATGATATTAAGGAGGAAGAGGCTTCAAGTGTATCCGGTGAGGACAGTGTTATCACAGATTATGACGAAGAAGATCGTGTGACTGCGGAAAAGCTTGAGTTAGTGGCGCCTCCTTATGTTACTGAGTTTTATTACGGCATGAATTACGGCATGTACACATTTGTCGGGGGTGATTATTTAAACGGACTCACTCTTAAGATCACTTACTCCAATGGTAAACAGGAGATAAAGAAGCATGTCTACAACGGCAGAAGGTCGGCTGACGATGTACCTTTTAATATGTTTGATAACTTCTGTACATGTCAGGTGCTGGACAAATCGGGGAAAGAGATTGACTCGGACCGGTACAACCAGGTGGGAGAATATACTGTGCGCGTTTGGTTGGACAGCGCGTATGCTGATTTTCCCATAAAGATTCTCCCGGATGAGAACATGTCGGAGCTTACTGTTGACGGTGAAGCACTCCATATAACGAGTGGCAAATTTTATGAGGATTATGAAGCTAATCACTTAAAGCTTGTTGTGCCGGCGGGTAAATCAGTAAAAGTTGCATTTGAAAAGGAAGAAGAATGCTATGAACAATGGTATGTCTTTGGAATAACTCCCTACTATTTCAAAGGAGATGCAGCTTATCCAACCTATGATGCGGTTTACGACAGGACCGACAATTTTATACTTAAAAACGAATCAAAAGAAGCAAGGACATATTATTTAAGCTTTCTCAATCAATGCGATGTGAAAGTTTCGGCAGAGACCGTAAAATCCATAAAGAAGATTGATATTTCGGAAAATGATGAAGAAGACAGATTTTACGAGTTATTCACCGACGGCAATCAGTTAAATCCCGTAAACACGACTCTTAAGATCACTTACGAGGACGATTCCACTGAGAACATCGACTATTACAAGGTTAAAAACGGCAGTTACGGTATAAGTTACAGAGTGTGCGATGTATCGGGTAATTATGTTGCAGGACCGTTACCCTGGAAAAATGATCTGACCGGTTATCCCGCAGGGGACTATATCGTAAAGTTCTATACATCGGGCCAAGAGTTAACATGCAGTTATCCCGTCACGGTAAAAAGCTGGAAGGATATACCGGAAATAAAAAAGGATGCCTCTGTCAATGTCAACGCGACAACGAAACGCAGCTACTATACCGACGATATCTATGCATCCGCAGTTTATTACATGGATCTTGAGCCGGGAGATTATTCTCTTTACGCAAAAGGCAATGAAGAGTTTGCGATTCGTATCTTTGATGCAGACTGCAAAAGAATAAATAAAAACAGCTATGTTGTAACGAGACAGTATTTTACTGTAACAACCGCAGGAAGATATTATATAGATCTTCAGACCAGTAAGGATATCGTTCTGACCCTGAGTGAAGGCGCTTTGCCTAAAGAGATAAAGATGGTCAAAGAGCCTTTGGATACGGAATTTGTTTACGGATTTGAAGAATTGAAATTAACCGGCCTGTCCGCAAAGATCGTATATGATGACGGAACGGAAAGTGATACAGTCGAGTACGGCACGAATGAATTCTATCAATTGTTTGATCTTATCAACTATACGGACAACGGCACAGATGAATACGGAAAACTTAAGGTAGGTAACTACTATTGGAGGTTATCCGCTAAGAATAAAAAGGATATCTATACGGATATTACATATTCCGTTGTTCCTTATGAGATAGATGGCACAATCACACCCGGAACAGATATCTCATTAAAATGCAACATGCGGAAACTGTCCGATGGTGGGTACACATCCGAAGATGAGAATGGTGCAGCTCTGCCGTTTTACCTGATAGCCATGGAACTTACAGCCGGGAAAACTTACAGAATTACCACGGGCCTCAATTACTATCAAACCGTGTGCCTGTATGACACTGAATATAAGTCAATATATTTGGATTCCCAGTACAATTATAAGGCGAAGGAAACAGGGACATATTTCCTTAAGGTATACACCACCGGCACTACGATCAGCGTTGAGAACATTCCCGGAATAGAGGGTATAAAGGTACTTTCAGGTCCTCTTGTCAATAAGGTTCCCGCCGGAGATGCCCTCAACCGCTATAACTGGCCCGATGCCGGAATAGAACTTCTGCTTACACTTGAAGACGGCACAACACTTGAGTGTGAGGTAAACGATGAGACATGGGATTATTATGAGCTTGGTGTCGGCAAGTACCTTGGTAAAGACGGAAAGTATGCAAATGAGTATATCGCAGGGGAGGATTATTATTATTCCATAATTGTCCCTTACAGTACCATCGATGTAGAAAACCGTGAACTGTTAAAGGTCTCTGTAGTTTCAAGAGAATCCCTTACGATACCATTTGGAAAGGAATATGTCCTTCCTTTGAATGATGAGGATCGTGGTTATGGATCTCCCGAGTATTTTGTGAACCTTAGTGCAGGTAAGACCTACAGATTCAACGGTACCGGAGAATATTCTTACAATATATACGATACCTCAGGTAAATTGCTTGTAGAATCGCAATACAACAATATGATCAAAGCTTTTGAATATACAAGCGAGATTGATCAGACCGTTGCATTGGTGTTGTCAAATAATTTCTTCGATAATACACATTCCGCTCCTTGCACGATATGGGTTGATGAAGTTTCACCGACTCTGCGGGCTAAAGTAACCACAGCTCCACAAAAAACGACTTTTGAATACGGTGTGGTGAAACCTGCTCCCATCGGTGCGGTAATAACTCTTACCACCGAAGCAGGGGATGTTGAGGTTGGATACGAGGATTTCGCAAGATACGGTATAAGCTATAAGGTATATGATACATACAAGCATATGTGCTTATTTACATATCCGGCAAAGGGAACATATATTTTCGGATATGAGATCCCGGGTATCGATGAAGTAGTATATGATTCCGAACATACCTTCAGGGTAATAAAGGCAGATAAGAATTACAAAGTTTTCTTTAATTCAAACTATCCTGTAACCGATAAAACGAACACGAAAACGAATCAGAAGATTGCGACCAACAGATACGTACCGCTTGCAGCAAACACATTCAAATGTGACGGATATGTATTTGAAGGATGGGCGCTTACCGCAGACGGAAAAGCAATATACTCTGATAAAGAAGCCGTTTATAACATCGCGGGAGAAGATGCGTCCGTAGAGCTGTATGCAAAATGGACGCTTGCGGAATATACCATCAGGTGGCACTTATCCGGTGGGGATTTTGAGGATGAATTCACACCGGTAACGGGATATGATATTTATTCCGACACAGTAACGCTTCCCACAGCAGAAAACATAAAGGCTGTCACAGGCTTTACATTTGCCGGCTGGTATACTACCCCCGATCATAGGACAGCGGCTTCGGATGTGACCAAAGGATCCACCGGAAATAAGGATTTCTATGCAAGATGGGAGCTTACTCCATATACCGTACACTTTGAAGGAAACGGAAATTCAAAGGGCGGTTCGATGAATGATCAAACCGTTTATTACGGCATTGACGAGACTCTTTCGAAATGTGCCTTTAAGGATGCGGGAGCTTTCATGGGCTGGTCCTTCACTCCCGACGGAGCGGTTGAATTTAAGGATAAAGAGGTTGTAAACTTTAAGGATTATATTGACAGGTTTATAAACGGGGAACTTACTCTTTATGCGGTATGGAAGAAAACTTTTGCCATAAGTGCAGATCTTAACGGTGGAGCATATGCCGAAGGAAAAGCTATGCCTTCTTCGTATACATATGGACAGGCTGTCAATCTTCATACGCCTGTACGCACAGGCTATACCTTTAAGGGCTGGTATCTTGATACAGGATTTACAAAGAAGTTTACAAAGATAACCAAATCCACGACAGGAGATCTTTCCCTCTTTGCACGCTGGGAACCTGTAGTTTACACCTTAAAGTTAGACGGCAACGGCGGATCCGGAAAGATGAAAAACTCTTCGGTCAAATATGACGAGTCAGTGACGATTCCTTCATGTATTTATGTTAAGAAGGGATACCGTTTTGCCGGCTGGGTTTCTTCTTCCTACAAAAGAAGTGCCGCAGCACTTGAAAGTGAAGAGGCATTCGATGCCTTTAAGGCAGACAAGACCATTTATCAGCCTGAAACCGTTGTCAGCAACCTTGAATCCGGGAAAACGACTGTGATCCTTTCAGCAGTCTGGGTTAGGACGAAATATGTCGCAATATTTAATACCAACGGCGGAAGAACTGTTTCAGATATCGAATACTATTACAATTCAGAGAAAGAAGCGTTTGTTCTTCCTGATGCACCTACGAGAGAGGGCTATGAATTTGCAGGCTGGTATTCGGACAAAGACCTTACAAAGAAGCTTACCAAAACAAAAGGATTATACGGTACTATACATATCTACGCAAAATGGAAAAAAGCTTATGAGGTTATCTTTAACAAGGCACACGATGAAGCAACCGGTTCCATGGCTAATGAGTCAATGGTATTCGGAGATGCTAAGGCGCTTACGAAGAACAGCTTTAACCGTGATGGATATGTATTCATGGGATGGGATACCGATGAATCTGCCGATGAGGTTGTATTTACAGACAAGCAGAAGATAACGGGTATCGATGGTTTATTCCCGCTCAACCTCTATGCGGTATGGAGAAAAGATTTCAACATCACTTATGAGACAAACGGAGGCAGGTTATCCTTCGGTACACCTTCATCTTATAATTATGGAACAGGTGCAACCTTAGTCGAGCCGACTAAGAGCGGTTATAAGTTCGGCGGATGGTATTCGGATGCTAAGTTTAAGAAGTCTGTTAAGAAGATATCTGAGACCATGAGGGGCGATATCACACTTTATGCAAAGTGGACCGGACTTAAGTGCACCGTAACATTCGATGCAAATGCACCGGAGGGCACAGTAGCAAAAGGTAAGACAGGAAAAACAACGCTTACCTGGGGAACCGCAAAGATACTTACCAGAAACGGTTTTAAGATAAACGGTTATACCTTTAAGGGCTGGGCAACATCCAGAAACGGTGAGGTCAAGTATGAGAATGCATCAAAAGTATCCGATGCGGACAGTGAAGACCTTAAGGTAAAGAGTCTGGGTTACTATAGCCAGACAAAGACACTTTACGCAGTATGGGAGAAGGATACATACAGCATTAAGTATGTCATGAACGGTGTCTTAATGGATTTAACGATAGAACATGCCTATACTGTTGATTCGGGTTACACGCATATGGAGCCTGAACGCATAGGTTATACTTTCCTCGGATTCTACACCGACAAGGCCTGCAAAAAGAAAGCGACAGACCTTAAGCCGGGAACAACCGGAAACAAGATCTTCTATGCAAAATGGAAGGTGAACAAGTAAAGAACAACAGGTTATAAACTTTGGGGAGTCCAAACGGACTCCCCATTTTTTATGGATCTGATGCCTTGACAGATGAAATCAATTGCGGTAATCTATGATCGCTATTGGTTAGCAATTGCTAACTGAAGCGAAATAGTGATAACTTATATGAGCAATTTTTCATATAAAGAGAAAGATACAACGGAGGAGAAAAAGTTATGAGTATCAACGAACTCAAAGAGAACGCCGAAGCGGTGGTGAAAAACCTCCACGGCGATCAGAGGTTCATCGGAAGGAGCACTTCCATAGGCCTCACACCGGGATGTAAGTTAAGCGTCATAAAGAATGACAAAAACCGTCCCATCCTGATCTACTCAAGAGACACAATGATCAGTCTCGGACGTAGTGAATGCGCAGGTATTGAGGTTGAGGAGGTGAAGAGATGAGTGCAGCTACCATAGCCCTTTTGGGACAGCCCAACTCGGGAAAATCAACGGTATTTAATGCTCTTACGGGTATGAGGCAGCATGTGGGTAACTGGCCCGGCAAGACTGTAGAGAAAAAAGAAGGTTCTTTCGCACACAACGGTACGACTTATGAGGTTGCGGACCTTCCCGGTTCCTACAGTATGTCCGCAAATTCCGATGAAGAAGTCATAACAAGAGATTTCATCACTTCCGGAAAGGCCGATGTTGTATGCATCCTTGCCGACAGTTCCCAGCTTGAGAGAAGCCTCTTTATGCTGGCAGATTATGCGGGACTTGATGCACCCTGTTTTCTTGTTCTGAACATGGAAGACGTTGCAAAGGATCAGGGCAAGAGCATAGATGTGAATGTGCTTGAAAAGAAACTGGGAATACCGGTCATGCTCTTTTCGGCAACCGACACAAAAGCCTATGACAAGTTTTATGAAACTTTAGAGCGTGCACTTAAAGGTAAAACTCGCATTAATGTATCAGAACTGGAAAAAGAATACGAGAAGATAGAGGGCTACAACGATATCAAGAGCAGTATCTCTGAGAAGGCTTTGTCAGGCTGCACACCCATGTGGCTTACGGCCAAGTATATCGAAGGTGACAAAGTCGTATCTGCAAAGCTCAATGAAGCCCTTTCAAAAGACAGTCTTTCAAAGCTTGAGGCAGCTTCGAAAAACAGCGGTGGAGCAATTGCTACGGGTGAATGCAAGTTTAAATGGATCGACGAACTGCTTACAGGAGTTGTGAACAAGCCTAAAACATCCGTAAGCCTCGGAAAACTTGACAGGATATACACCAGTAAAGTCTGGGGAAAACCGGCTGTTGTTCTTACTGTAATTCTGGGACTTATAGCTTCATTTATTCCCGCTCTTCCCATAATGGGTCTTGGTTCAGTGGTGGATATGCTAAAGAATGTCGTACATGATGCACTGGTAAATGCAGCAGTTCCTGACATTCTTACAGGCCTCATCTGTGACGTAGTGCTTCAGTCCATGGGATACGTTATAAAGATGCTGGGATTTGTTTTGGGTGTGACACTTGTATTCGGCCTTCTTGAGGAAGTCGGTATCATGGCACGTATTTCATATGTGTTTGACAATACGATGGGCAGACTCGGACTTCAGGGTAAATCGGTGATGCCTTTCCTTGTAAGCTTCGGCTGTACGATGGGCGGCGCTGCCGGCGCGAGAGTCATCGATAACTGGGGACAGAAGGTTCTTACCATTGCACTTGCATGGGCGGTTCCCTGCGGCGCCGCATGGGCGATAATCCCCATGCTCTCAACCGTTTTCTTCGGTTTGGGCGCTCCTTTGGTCATCGTTGTTATTCTTCTTGTGATGATCCTTCATATGTGGATCACCGCAAAGATCTTCGGAAAAGGACTTGTAAAGAAGGAAGACAGATGCGGAATGATCATGGAGCTTCCTCCTTATCACAAACCCAAGTGGGGTGCGTTACTTCGTTATGTGTTTGGCCGCACGAAGGATACATTCTTCCGTGTGGTAAAGGTGGTACTTATCGTGTGCCTTATCTTCTGGCTTTTAAGCTACGGAAGCGGTGAAACTGATACAAGTATCCTTTACAGAGTCGGAACGGCGATTGAGCCTGTAACAAAGTTCTTTGGTCTTCCCTGGCAGTTATTCATCGCCTTTATTGCCGCATCAGTGGGAAAAGAAGGCGCAGTGGGCGTTATCAGCGCATTATACGCCGGAACATCTTATGGTGAAGGCTTTGCCGCAGCAATGAGCGGAGCTGCCAGAGCAGCCAACCTTAACGAACTGTTACTTGCAAATGTTTCCAAGCCGGAAGCACTTGCGTTCATTTTTGCCATCACATTCAACCTTCCCTGCGTGGTAGCACTTGCAGCCACATATCAGGAGATACATTCCGTAAAGTGGACATTGAAGATCGCACTTTATTATACGGTTGTCGCACTTCTTCTTGCCTGCGTGGCATACCACGTTGGATTACTGATCTTTTAAGGGAGGCTTGTTGTGACAGAATTGCTGAATCTTTTAAAAGACGGCAACAGCCGTACCGTCGAGATGCTGGCTTTCGAACTGAAGACAGACAAGGCGGATGTGGAAAGACAGCTTGAATATCTTGAACATATCGGAGCAATAAAAAGAGTGCAGGGACTCCCGCAGCCCGAAGGCTGCGGGGGAACCTGCGGTTCCTGTTCGGGCTGCAGCGGATGCGAAGGAAGTGCCGCTGTCTGCAAAGGCTGCATACCTAAAAATGCCGACGATAATATGGGAACACTTTGGGAGGTAGTATGAACCCTGTAATTTCAAACATCATTATCATTGCAATACTTCTGATCATCGTTTTCTTTGCGGTAAAGGGCTCGATCCCTCACTTTAAAGGCGAGGGTTCCTGCTGCGGAGGCGGAAGCCAGAAAGCGGTAAAACCCAAGAAACTTTCGAATGTCATTTCAACCAAAGTTATCAATATCGAAGGAATGACCTGTGAAAAATGCGCTATGCGCGTACAGAACGCACTGAATTCCATAGACGGAGTGAGTGCAAAAGTGAGCCTCAGGGGAAAGAAGGCCACGGTGAAACTTGGAAAGGACATCCCGGATACTGTACTAAACAAAGCAATCACGGATCTGGGATACGAGATTTTAAGCTGATAATGGGGGGCTTATTTGGAATGCAGTGATTTAAGGTCGCTTAAGGAAAAGGGGGATAAAAGATGGAGAAATACCATATTGAAAAGAATACCGTGCAGGAAACTCTGATCATACCTCTTTATGGAAGAAAGGTTTGTTCCGACCGTTTTCCGGATCTTTTTAAGGATCCCGAGGCGGAGCGTATCTGCAGCATGCTTGATTACGATTTTGAGGAAAAGGGCAAGAGAATGGAATCCGGCGTGGGGCTGTTCGGTGCCCTCGAGGTTGCACAGCGGCAGTTTGATATTGCCTGTGAAGTAAAGGATTATCTTAAAGCGCATCCGAATGCGGCGGTAGTCAATCTCGGCTGCGGACTGGATGACACTTTCCGAAAGTGCGACAACGGAACCTGCAAAGGCTACAACATCGATATGCCGGATGTGATAAAGGTCAGAAATGAACTTCTTCCGGAAAAAGAACGCGAAAAGAATCTCGGTTATGATTTAAATGACGAGGGGTGGTTTAAGGAAATCGATGCAGAAGATGGCGCGATCTTTTATGCTACCGGCGTTTTTTATTATTTCAAAACCGAGGATGTCAAAGCACTTTTTTCCAAGATGGCCAAACGTTTTCCGAAAGCGGTGCTGGTCTTTGATGCCTGCAATGAACGCGGTGCAAAGATGATGACCAAAACCTGGCTCAAAGAAGCGGGAATAAAGGATGTGAGTGCGTTCTTTTCCATAGAGAGCTATGCAGAACTTGAAAGCTGGAACAGGGATTTTAAAAGAGTATCGGCTAAGAGTTACATGCGTGGCTATAGGGACATTTATCGCGAGGTTGGTTTATTTCACAAACTAATGATCAGATTCTGCGACAGCTTTGTAAAAATGATAATTGTGAAGGTTGAGTTTAAGTGATGAGCATGACCATACATGAATTCGGGAAAGAAAACAAAAATGTCATAGTGCTGATACATCCTTCCATAGTGATGTGGGATTATTTTGAATATGTCATTCCGCTTTTGGAAGAGAAGTATCATCTCGTCATTCCGGCGATTCCGGGATACGATCCTGATGTTAAGAGCGATTTTACGAGTGTTGAAGAGATATCGGCGGATCTTGAAGAATGGCTTATAAAGAATGATCTTGGGAATGTCGCATGTGTGTACGGCTGTTCAATGGGAGGAAGCATTGTTGCGAGGATGCTGGCTGATAACAGGTTGAAGATTCAAAGTGCGGTTATCGATGGCGGGATCACGCCTTATCAGCTTCCATGGATCATCACAAGATTCATTGCGATCAAGGATTTCCTGCTGATCTATACGGGCAAACTTGGCGGAGCAAAGCTTCTGGAAAAGGCCTTCTCAACGGATGAACTGTCGGAAGAGGATGTTCAGTACGCCGCAAAGGTGTTAAAGATGATCAGCGCTAAGACCATTTGGCGGACCTTTGAATCCTGTAACAACTATTCAATGCCTAAGGATTATCATACCGATTGCAGGCATATAGAATATTGGGTCGCAGAAAAGGAAGTTAAGGATCGTCGGGCTGATACAGCCTACATAAAGAAAGCCTTTCCCTGCACCATTTTCAGAAAGATCGAGAATGTGGGACATGGTGGCCTTGCACCCTTTAATCCGGAAAGGTTCGCACGGGGAATAGAACGTGCTGTTAAGGTGGGAGAATAACAGACGATGTTGTTAACGATATTTCTTGCAATTGTTTTTTGCGTGGCGATCACGCTTATGATGTTAGCCGCAGTGGCATTTATTCAGGATAAGAAGTTCTTTTCTTCGGCACCGAAAGAAGCGCAGGAAGCTTTGCTTCCCAGGGACAAGGAACTTTTTTACGGAGCCAGAACCATCGGCTGGACCCTTATGGTATTCAGCTTTCTTATGATCATAGGAGTTGGAGTGATCTCTGTCTGGGATGGTTTCAGAAGCGGTTTTTCTTTTTGGCAGTTCTTTTTCCGATTCGTTTTTATCTTCACTGTATACAAGCTCTATGACATGATCTGTTTCGATTATTTTCTTCTTATGAAGTTTCACTTCTTCCAGTTCTATTTCCCGGAAGTGGAAAGCGTGTATTCCAACAGAAAATATGGTTATAACATCAAGAGTCAGTTACTGAAACTTTTGGTGATCTTTCCTGCTGCATCCGCTCTTGCGGCATGGATATGTGAGTTTTTTACAAAGAATGTATAGGAGGACAATAAAATGGCTGACAAGATTCAAAACGCTTATCACGCGTCTAAAAACATATATGACGATGTACTGACACAGGGCAGTTTTTTCAGCAGGATGTACATACGCTTCTTTTGGAGCGGAACAGACGATAATGAGATTGCAAGGAAGGTATTGTTGTATGTCCCGGACGGATTTGACGGACATCTGTTGGATGTTCCGGTAGGAACTGCGGTATTTACGGAAGATAAGTGGAGATCTCTTTCAAATGCAAAGATCACATGCCTTGATTACAGTGAAGATATGCTTGAAAAAGCCAAGGCACGTCTTAAAGACTGTACACATATTTCCTTTATTCAGGGAGATGTCGGGCAACTGCCGCTTGCTGACGAAAGCTGCGATATTGTCATGAGTATGAATGGTTTTCATGCGTTCCCCGACAAGAAAAAGGCATTCAGGGAAACAAACCGTGTACTAAAGAAAGGCGGCAGCTTTATAGCTTGTTTTTATATAAAGGGAAAGTCAAAACGCACGGATTGGCTGGTTAAAAACATACTTGCAAAGAAAGGCTGGTTCACACCTCCGTTTCCCAACGAAGATCAGCTGCTGAAGATACTTAACAAGTTGTATTCTGAGGTAGATTATCACGTAGATGGGTCAATGGTCTACTTCAGATGTGTGAAATAACAATATGCGAGCCTGAAAGGAAATCAAGTGTATATCAATGAATGCCGGAAGAAAAATGGCTGCTTGATCTTTATGGTGAGGAATATGTGGAATACAAAAAACATGTAAATCGCTGCATTCCCTGGAAACGCAAATGGTGATACGAAGAAATCAAAATAATAATCCTTGACTACCACCCCTCCATTGCGCGAAACTGAATATGTAAACTGTTTGATATTATCCTGCATTTAAGGAGGAATCGACATGATCAAAGATGTGGCAATGGGTCTTTTGATCCCGTTTCTTGGAACCACGTTGGGATCCGCCTGCGTTTTCTTTATGAAGAAAGAACTGAACCGACAGGTTCAGAGAGCTCTCACGGGATTCGCCGCCGGAGTGATGGTGGCCGCTTCAATATGGAGCCTTATTATACCGGCCATGGAGCTGGCAGCGGACAAAGGGAAACTTGCGTTTCTTCCGTCAGCTATCGGATTCTGGCTTGGCATACTGTTTCTTTTGCTGATAGATTCGGTGATACCCCATCTTCACATGCATGCTGATAAAGCAGAAGGACCAAAATCCAAACTGAAACGGACCACAATGATGGTACTTGCCGTAACGATCCATAACCTGCCCGAGGGAATGGCTGTGGGTGTCGTTTACGCCGGCTTTATTTCGGGAAATTCGATGATAACCGCAGGCGGGGCTTTTGCACTGGCTCTGGGTATCGCGATCCAGAACTTCCCGGAAGGAGCGATAATATCCATGCCTCTGTGTGCGGAGGGAAGCTCCAAAGGAAAAGCATTTCTTAGCGGAACTTTATCCGGTGCGGTTGAGCCTGTGGGAGCGTTGCTTACGATACTGGCAGCAGGCTTCTTTTTGCCGGCAATGCCTTATCTCTTAAGCTTCGCGGCAGGCGCCATGATGTACGTGGTTGTAGAGGAACTGATCCCGGAAATGTCCGAAGGTGAACATTCAAACATCGGAGTTGTCATGTTTGCACTGGGCTTTACGCTGATGATGGCGTTGGACGTTGCCTTGGGATAAAAAATAAAATATATGCTTGACAATGGTAAGCGAACGGTGTACTCTAACGAATGTGTTAGCGTACACTGTTCGCTTTTAATGTTTATCATTCAAACGGGAGATAACATGCCGAGAGATAAGACTGAAAATCATGGAAAGATCGTAGAGGCGGCTTTTGAGGAATTCAAACGCTACGGTTACGAGGAAGCGTCAATGCGGCGGATCGCGACTGCCTGCAATATGAGCGTTTCCGGCCTTTACAAACATTTCCCCGGCAAGGAGGAGATGTTTTCATCCCTTGTGAAACCTGCCCTGGACGGACTTATGGATCTGTACCATGAGATCGAGGCGGAGTATTTCGATGACCTTTCTCAGAACAGGAAAGCTGATGTGAGCGATTCAAAGGGTGAGCTTGTCAGAGCGATGGAATATATCTACGATCATCTTGAAGAATTCGAATTGATCATCTGCAAGTCAAAGGGTTCCGTTTACGAAAACTTCAAACATGACATAGCAAATCTCGAGGAGAGGGTAACGCTTCGGTACATGGAGGAGATCAAAAAGAACGGTATTCATGTAAAGGATATCGATCCGAAGGAATTCCACCTTCTTGTGACCGCCTGCATCGAAGCTTTGTTCCAGACGGTTACTCACGGCTTTTCCAAAGAGGAGGCCCTTCACTTTGCAAAAACGGTGGAGAATTTCTATGGCCCCGCATGGAAAGCGTATTTTGAATTATAGGTATCACACCCCGCGAAAAGGCGGGGTTTTAAAACAAACAGTGGTTAGCAAACGCTAACTTACGAACGGCGCATCAATCAATAGAAACGGAGGAAAAGAAGGGATTATGGAAAGTACCAAAAAGAGATCCACACTCAGCTGGATCGTTGAATTTGCCGGAATGAACAAAAGCGCATATATCCTGAGTATCATATTCGCAACCATCAGCGTTATCGCAGGTTTTGTGCCCTACTTCTTTGTGGCGAAGATCGTAAGGGCGCTTATCGACGGAGAAAAAAAGATGAGCTTTTACCTTGCACAGTGCGGCATCATTTCGTTATGCTGGCTCATCAACAAAGCCTTTCACAGCATATCCACCACAATGTCCCACAAGGCTACATTCGGAGTTCTTGCGGAGATCAGAAGACGACTTACAAAGAAATTAAGCCTCATGCCTCTCGGTGATGTTCTGGAGGATTCATCGGGTTCATATAAAAACATCATCGTAGAGAGAGTCGATTCCATAGAAACAACACTTGCACACATCATCCCCGAGATGATCTCAAATGCCATCGTGCCCATCGGAATCCTCGTGATCATGTTTACCATAAACTGGAAACTCACACTTCTTTCGCTGATAAGCGTTCCCGTGGGAATGGTCTTTTACAGCCTGATGATGGTGGGCTCCGAGGAAAGCTTTAACAACACCATCGTCAAGACCAAGGCCTTAAATGATACGGCGGTTGAATACATCAACGGAATCGAAGTCATCAAAGCCTTCGGAAAAACAAAAACCTCATACGAAAAGTTCATCCATGCGGCAAAAGAAGGCGCGGACTGCTTCATCGACTGGATGAGAAGATGCAATGTCTGGCAGAACCTGGCCCTTACCCTTTTGCCTGCACAGCTTCTGACACTTCTTCCCTTCGCAGGTCTTTTCTATATGCAGGGCAAGATCGACGGAACGGACGCAATGCTTCTCATAATCCTGACCCTCGGCCTTGTATCGCCTTTCATGGTAGTTGCGGGACATCTTGATAACTTAAAGAAGACCGGTTCCATCATAACGGAAGCAACTTCCATTCTCGGAAAGAGAGAGCTTACCCGCCCCGACACCTGTAAAAAGAAAACGCAGGGCAACACAATAGAGTTTAAGGACGTTCACTTCGGATACAATGAGCAGGAAGTACTTCACGGTGTGAACCTTACCATCAAAGAGGGTACCGTCAATGCCCTCGTTGGTCCTTCCGGATCGGGTAAGTCAACCATCGCAAAACTGATAGCATCCTTCTGGGATCCCGACAGCGGTTTTGTAACCTACGGCGGTGTTGACGTAAAAGAGATCCCGCTTGCGGATTACAACAAAAATATCGCATACGTTTCTCAGGATAACTACCTCTTTGATGAGACCGTAATGGAAAACATCAGAATGGGTAATCCCGATGCAACCGATGAAGAGGTTATAAATGCAGCAAAAGCCTGCGGATGTCACGACTTCATCATGAACCTTGAAAAGGGATACGACACAAAGACCGGCGGAGCCGGCGGTCACCTTTCGGGCGGAGAACGCCAGAGGATCAGTATTGCCAGGGCAATGCTTAAGAATGCTCCGGTGGTTATCCTTGATGAAGCAACTGCCTACACAGACCCTGAAAATGAGGCTCTTGTACAGCGCAGTGTGGCAAAGCTCATTGCGGGAAGAACCCTTATTGTTATTGCTCACAGGCTTTCAACCATCGCTTCCGCCGACTGTATCTTCGTGATCGATGACGGAAATGTGGCTGCACAGGGAACTCAGGAGGAACTCCTTAAGAACTCACCCCTGTACAGGGAAATGTGGGAAGCTCATATCTCTTCCAAAGATTCGGAGGTGGCATAATGTTTCGTACTTTAAAAATGTATTTTGACTTTGCAAATAAAACCAACAAAAGAAAACTTTTGACAGCCATGCTTCTGGGTGTATTAAAGGCAATGTTTGCCATGGTCAAGATCCCCGCCATAGCAGTTATCATTCAGGGAATTCTTGATAACAACATGACAACGACAACCATATGGACTTCTTTCGGGATCATGTGTGTTTCCATAGTGGGCCAGGTCCTTGTAGGATTAAAAACAACAATGCTTCAGACCGAAGCGGGCTACAATACCTGCTCGGGAAAGCGTATCGAGATAGCAGAACATTTAAGATATCTTCCAATGGGCTTCTTTAACGCAAACAGCCTGGGAAGGATCACAAACATAACAACAAATACCATGGAGCAGCTTGCGGATGTGGCAACCCTTGTAGTAATGATAACGACTCAGGGTATCATTACAACCGCAGTGATCTTTGTTTTCCTTGCATTCTTTGACATTCGCATTGCCCTTGTTCTTCTTGCGGGAATACTGATCTTCTCCTTCTTCAATACAATGATGCAGAAGGCAACCATTCCCGTAGCGCCCAGAGCTGCTAAAGCCGGTGAAACGCTGGTAAGCGCAGTCATCGAGTATATTCAGGGTATTGCAGAGGTCAAGAACTTCAACCTGACGGAAAAGACCGCAAAGAAGCTTGAAAGTGCCATCAGCGAGAAGCAGGCTGCAGACACAAAAATGGAATTTACGGTTATTCCGTTCATGTTCCTTCAGGGCCTTGCAACAAAGCTTACAGGCGTTGTCATGTGCCTTCTGTCCGTGTACTTTTACCTCACGGGCTCAATGCCCCTTCTGTACACCGTGATCATGACGATCTCCTCCTTCATGATCTATGAAAGCCTCGACATGATGGGCGGCTTTTCCGCACTTATGAGAAACGTAAACATCATCGTTGACAAAGCAAACGAGGTACTTGCGATCCCTCCCATGGACATCGACGGATCGGATATGGCGCCTGCACAGATGGACATTGAACTTAAGAACATTTCCTTTGCATATGAGGACAAGACCATCATCGACAATGTATCCGTAAAGATCCCCGCCAACACCACAACGGCCATAGTAGGACCTTCCGGCGGCGGAAAAACAACACTTACCAACCTCATGGCAAGGTTCTGGGACGTGGGCTCGGGAGAAGTACTTCTTGGCGGAAAGAACGTCAAAGATTACAGCTTTGACGCACTTATGAAGAATTTCAGTTTTGTTTTTCAGAGGGTTTACCTTTTTGAAGATACCATTGCCAACAACATTCGTTTCGGAAATCCCAATGCACCCATGGAGAAGGTTATTGAAGCCGCAAAGAAGGCTCGTTGTCATGATTTCATCATGAGCCTGCCCGATGGTTACGATACCATCATCGGCGAAGGGGGAGCGTCCCTTTCCGGCGGTGAAAAGCAGCGGATATCAATCGCCAGAGCCATTATGAAGGATGCGCCGATCATCATTCTCGACGAAGCAACAGCTAACGTGGATCCCGAGAATGAGGCCGAACTTACAAAGGCTGTCGAAGAGCTTACAAAGAACAAGACCATCATCATGATCGCTCACAGGCTTAAGACCGTCAGACACGCGGATCAGATCCTTGTGGTTTCCGACGGAAAGATCGTTCAGAAGGGTACCCACGATGAACTGATGAACATGCCCGGCATTTACAAGGATTTCGTCAGCGAAAGAAAAGAAGCGGTATCCTGGAAAATCGCATAATACAATCCTCCCCATCATAAGAGGACTTTCTGTTATTGGTTAGCGTAGTCTAACCAAATCGTAATAAAGCGGAGGAATAGAAATGTTCAAAAGAGTAGCGCCTTATATAGGTGAGTTCAAAAAGTATACCGTTTGGGCGGTGATCATGATGTCCATAGGTATCATTGCAAATGTTTTGCCGTATTTTTTCCTGTATCAGATAATCGCTCCACTTACACGGGGGGAGCATATCGAGGCCTCGTTCATATTGACAAGGGTTGCGATCATCGCCGCCTGCGAGATAGTATTCTCGGTCTCATATGTGCAAGGACTTGAGTTTTCACATATCAGCGCCTATAACACGCTGAAAAACTTAAGGATCTCCCTTCAGGGAAAACTGGAAAAGCAACCCCTGGGCAATATCACCGAGCTTGGAACGGGACGCATAAAGAAAGTGTTCACGGACGATATCGATCAGGTGGAACTGCTGCTGGCACATGCCATTCCGGAGGGAATAGCAAATATCGCGATCCCGGTCATCATAATCATCCTTATGTTTGTTTTTAACTGGAGACTCGGTCTTTTATCCCTGGTTCCGTTAGTTATCGGAATGTTCGCCATGGGCATGATGATGAAAGCCGGATATGCGCAGATGAATGATTATTATGAATCCGCCGCAAAGATGAACAACATGATCATTGAATACGTAAACGGTATGGAAGTGGTGAAGGTCTTTAACAAAGACGGAGAATCCTACAAGCGTTTCGGTGAAATGGTCAGAAACTATCGTGATTTTACCATCAACTGGTACAAAGTCTGCTGGCCCTGGATGGCGATGTACTCAAGCATTTTGCCCTGTCTTGTTCTTCTTATGCTTCCCTTCGGATCAATGATGGTTCTGGGTGGGACCATCACGCTTGATAAGATGGTGCTGGTATTCTGTATGTCTTTTGCTGTAGGTCCGTCGGTATTAAAGGCTCTCAACTTTGCGGGAAAATTCCCTGCACTTGATTATAAGATCGCCGAGCTTGAAAAGCTTATGGATCATCCGCCCCTTAAAGAAGGAACATCGGACTTTAAGGGCAAGGATCTTGATGTGGAATTCAACGACGTTCATTTCGGTTATGAAGATACGGAAGTGCTTCACGGTGTCAGCCTTTCCCTCAAGCAGGGTACTACCACTGCACTTGTGGGTGAATCCGGAAGCGGAAAGTCGACACTGGCAAAGCTTCTTGTTCACTATTACGATATCGGTTCGGGAAGCATAACCATAGGCGGACAAGACATTACGGATATGACTCTTGAAGCCTTAAACGACCGGGTGGCCTTTGTTTCCCAGGAACAGTTTTTGTTCAACACGACACTGTATGACAACATCCTGATAGGAAAGCCCGATGCCACAAAAGAAGAAGTTCTGGCGGCGGCAAAGAGAGCCCAGTGCAATGAATTCCTTGAAAGATTTCCCGAGGGAATATATACACAGGCAGGAGACGGCGGTAAGCAGTTATCCGGCGGAGAGCGCCAGAGAATATCTCTTGCAAGGGCGATACTCAAGAATGCACCCATCATTGTTCTTGATGAGGCTACCGCATTTATGGATCCGGAAAACGAGGAGAAGATGAATGCTGCGCTTGACGAGATAGTCAAGGATAAGACGGTTCTTGTTATAGCCCACAGGCTTTCAACAATAAAAAATGCCGACAAGATCTGCGTTATGAAGGACGGCATGTGCATTGCAGCGGATACTCACGACAGACTGACGGTCGATTGTCCGGAATACAAGAAATTGTGGGATGCATCGGTTTCAGCAAGTACATGGAAAGTGAGGGAGGCTTGATAACATGTTAAAGATATTACACAGACTTATTGGCATAACGGGAAAGTACAAGGCAAGGATCAGAAGCGCATATATAACGGCCTTTTTAAAAGGGATCATGATGAAAGCTCCCCTTATACTGTGCTTCTTATGCATAAGCTTTTTCATGCGGGGAGAGATGGACAAAAACAAGTGCATCCTTCTTGGGGTTGCAGTTCTTGCAAGTGTTGTTTTGCAGGCGGTGTTTGAACATCTGACAAATGTCCTTCAGTCTGCCGCAGGTTATATGGTATTTGCGGACATGAGATTGAAGCTTGGCGATCATCTTCGGAAATTGCCCATGGGTTATTTTACCGAAGGAAATATCGGAAAGATCAGTTCTGTTCTTGCCACCGACATGGTGTTTATCGAAGAAAACTGTATGGGAGTGTTGTCGGAACTTGTAACCTTCATCATTTCCCAGGGGATCATGACGGTGATGATGTTCGTGATGGATATAAGGCTCGGGCTTTTATCCCTTGCCATTGTGGGAGCCTTTGTGCTGGTGGGAAATCTTATGCTCAAGACCACAATGAAGCATTCCGTCATTAAGCAGGAAGGCAGTGAGTCATTAACCGAAGAGGTGTTAGACTTTGCCGAAGGCATCGGTATTATCAAGTCCTACAATATGCTTGGTGAAAGGTCAAAAAAACTTACGAACGAATTTGAAAAGAGCTGCAAAGAAAGCATCGGTTTCGAAATTGCCTACAGCCCCTGGGCAAGGGCACTTTATCTTACATTCGGGATAGGAACCGCACTTGTGCTTGCATTATGCGCATATCTCTTTAATGCAGGTCAGATCTCCGATGTTTACATGGTGGGAATGGCACTCTTTCTTTTTGACATGTTTGTGTCCATCAAGAGCTACTACGGACAGATGGCAAGGCTTACCGTTACAAATGCCAGCCTCGACAGGATCGAGGAAGTATTTGAAGCGGCCGAATTAAATGATACGGGCAAAAAGAAACTGTCCGATGAAAAAGACGGCAAGATCGGTGAAAACGAGATCGAGTATGACAATGTCAGCTTCGGGTACACCGAGAAGGATGTTCTTAAGAACGTTTCTTTTTCCATAAAGAAAGGCACGATGACGGCCCTTGTGGGTCCTTCCGGCGGTGGAAAATCAACCATCGCTTCACTTCTGGCAAGGTTCTGGGATGTTAAGAGCGGACGCATTCTTGTTAACGGTGAAGATATCAGAGAGGTTTCCCTCGGAAGCCTGATGAACCGCATCAGCATGGTATTCCAGAGAGTCTATCTTTTTCAGGACACGGTTTACAACAATATCGCGATCGGACGTCCCGATGCCACAAAGGATGAGGTTTTTGAAGCAGCGAAAAAGGCCAGATGCTATGACTTCATAATGCAGCTTCCAAAGGGCTTCGACACTGTTATCGGCGAGGGCGGAGCTTCCCTGTCGGGCGGTGAAAAACAGAGAATATCCATTGCAAGATGTATCCTTAAGGATTCACCCATTGTTATTCTCGACGAAGCAACCGCAAGCGTGGATGCGGACAACGAAAGGGCAATTCAGGAGGCTATCTCGGAACTCTGCAAAGACAAGACCCTTCTCGTCATCGCCCACAGACTCAAGACCATTAAAGATGCGGACCAGATCCTTGTTGTTTCAGACGGTGAGATCGTTGAACGCGGCGATCATTCTTCCCTCATGGAACAAAACGGAACCTATGCCCACATGGTTTCATTACAAACTACTTAGGCACATGGCATTTTGATGTTGGGAAGAGTCTTTACAGCCTTCGTTTTAAATGCTATAATCTGCCATATCAAAAAGAAAGAGCACATAAGTGCAAAGGTGAGAAGATGTTTATCAGATGATCAAATTTGAGTTAACACATCAGGTTTAAGTCCTGCGAAACCATGCAGGCTGTTTGTGTACGCTTGAATCAGATCATCATGACCTTCATTCCCTTTGTTCTTGTAAAAGAATAATACAGGGCTTATTGGGTCTGTTCTGCGTACGCGGAGCAGACCTTTTTTTGCAGGCAAAGGAGGTATATATGGCACAATTAAACGTAAATGATCTTACCTTTGCGTACGAAGGCAGTTTTGATAATATTTTTGAAGAAACATCTTTTTCCGTGGATACGGACTGGAAGCTTGGTTTTATCGGCAGAAACGGGAAAGGAAAAACAACATTCTTAAATCTTTTGCTTGGAAAGTACGAATATTCCGGCAGTATAAGCGGGGAGACGGCTTTTGACTATTTCCCTTATGAGGTGTCCGCGGCGGATATGGATAAAACCGCAGATGAACTGATGGAGGGCTGGAAGACGGGTGTGGAAAGCTGGAGAGTGTTAAGAGAACTTCCGGAACTGGGAGTTGATGCAGAGCTTCTTTACAGACCTTTTTCGACCCTGAGTTTCGGCGAACGCACCAAGGTTATGCTGGCGGTGTTGTTCTCAGGCGAAAACGAGTTTCTTCTTATAGACGAGCCTACGAACCATCTGGACAAGCAGGCAAGGGAGACAGTAAAGAAGTACCTTGCGTCAAAGAAGGGCTTTATTCTTGTTTCCCATGACAGAGATGTGCTGGATGCATGCATCGACCATGTGCTGGTTCTCAACAGGGCTACCATCGAGATCCAGGCAGGCAATTTCTCAAGCTGGTGGGAGAACAAAGAGAAGGCCGATGCCAACGCAAAGGCGGAAAACGAAAAGCATTTAAAGGAAATAGACAAGCTTAAGCAGTCCGCCGACAGAGTCGCAAGATGGGCTGAACAGAGCGAAAATACGAAGATCGGATTTGACCCCGTCAGGGAACATGACAGGTGTATAGACACCAGAGCTTTCGTTGGAGCAAAGACGAAAGCCATGCAGAAAAGGGTAAAAAGCTTTGAAGGCAGGATCTACAGAGAGATCGAGGCAAAGGAAGGTCTTTTAAACGATATCGAAGAGATAGTAAACCTGAAGATCATGCCCCTTACATACCACAAAAAGCGTCTGATCAGTGCAAGAGAGCTTTCCTTGAGATACAGGGATTCACAGTCCCATGTCTTTACCGACATAACCTTTGAGATCGAATCCGGCGACCGCGTAGTCATCGACGGCGATAACGGCTGCGGAAAAACAAGCCTCATCAATGCCATTCTTGACAAAAATACAGGTGCTGATGAGTCGGAACTGAAGTACGTCCTCGGAGGCACTCTGGAGGTTCCGAAGAACCTTGTTATTTCATACATAAACCAGGATACCTCGTACTTAAAGGGCAATCTCAAGGACTACTGTGAAAAGAAGGGCATCGACTACACCTTGTTATTGTCCCTTTTAAGACAGCTTGACTTTGAGCGAACCCAGTTTTGCAAAAACATGGAGCAGTTTTCCGAAGGCCAGAAGAAAAAGGTCCTCATAGCCACCAGCCTTCTCACCCCCGCTCACCTCTACAT
>JAEEIN010000152.1 GCA_016281385.1 Lachnospiraceae bacterium
ATCTTGTACATCATTGCATCCATTTCGGCAAAACTCATAACGCCGGTAACTACGTTTGAACGGATCATGAAAGGCGGAACACAATAGGTAAATCCTCTGTCGATCATGAAATCTCTTGCATAAGAGATAACTGCGGAATGAAGCCTTGCGATATCACCCATGAGATAATAGAATCCGTTTCCGGCAACCTTTCCGGCTGCATCGATATCGATACCGTTAAACTTCTCCATGATCTCGGTATGATAAGGAATCTCGAAATCCGGAACAACGGGCTCACCGTATTTCTTTACTTCAACATTTTCGGAATCATCTTTACCGATGGGAACCGAAGGATCGATGATGTTTGGAATTATCATCATGATCTTTGTTGTTTTTTCTTCATATTCCTTCTGTAATTCGTCAAGCTCCGCAAGCTTGGCAGCATCTCTTGCAACTTCGGCCTTCTTTTCCTCGGCTTCTTCTTTTTTGCCCTGTGCCATCAAAGCACCGATCTCTTTTGAGATCTTGTTCTTCTGAGCCTTGATATTGTCGGCTTCCATCTGAGTCTTTCTTCTTAATTCGTCAAGTTCGATGACCTGATCTACGAGGGGAAGCTTGTCATCCTGGAATTTTTTACGGATGTTTTCCTTTACTGCTTCCGGATTTTCACGCAAAAACTTAATGTCTATCATTTTCTGATGTCCTTTCGCTACATGATTACTTTTTCTATGTATGCGGTCCTCTCATCAAGAAGATCGTATATTTTCTCATCGTCAACGGTCCGACCGTCTTTATCTTTGACTATTCTTAATACGGGCCTTTCGGGGAACTGTTTGTTTTGCTTAACAACAACACCGATCTCTCCCGTGTTTAACAATACAAGGCTTCCCGCAGGATAAACCGCGGTGAAATCAAGAAGTACATCGACGATCTCATCGGAAAACTTGGTTCCGCGGAAGATCTTCAAATATTCAACTGCTTCGTAAACACGGCTTCTCGTACATCCGATACCGCAGATCATTTCATCAAATGCATCCGCAACCTCGATGATCTGGGAACATATGCCGGGACTTTTTACATGCAATGGATATCCGGATCCGTCAAGCCTTTCATGATGCTGCAATATCATCAATTTGCTTTCTTTGGAGATCCAGGTCTCATCTTCGAGGGCTGAAAATGCATAGGCGGGATGCTTTCTGTATTCGATAAGCTCCCTTTCACTCAGATCCTCGATCATCTGATTATCATACTTGAAGTCAAGATATCTTAATCCAATATCGTGGAAAAGGCAAGCCACTCCGATATTATGCATTTCCGTTTTGTCGCGCTTAAGCTTTGCGGCCATAAGGATCGCAATGGCGCAGACACTTATGGAATGCTCGTAAATATCGGCACTTCTTTCCTTTATGTCATAGATCTGTTCGATCACTTCATTATTATCGAGAATACTTGAAATGATCCTGTCGGCGGTTTTGCTCAATTCCTCGAGCTCGGCAGTATTTGAATATACATGGCGCTCTATAACGGAACGAACCTTTTCCTTAAACAGATCCTCAACATCATCTTTTAAGATCTGAACTTCTTCGGGTTTTAATTTTGTATCGTCGATCAATACCTCTGTTATTCCAAGCTGCTCAAGCTTTGCCACATATTCCGGCTTTAAGACCGTTCCTGCCGCAAGAAGCTCTCTGTAGTCGGAAGTCATTGCAGGTCTTGCAAGTTTTTCGTATCCGACGATATCTGATAGTTTACATAATTTCACGATAAATCCTTTTAACCTTTCCCCATGGCCTTATCAAGTGCCTGTTGTTCTTCCGGTCCCAGTGTGGTGTCACACTCACCCTTTGTAATTTCCTTGGAATAAGTATAGCAACCTTCGTTTGCATGAACCGATGTGATGATGAAACCATCATTCTTTTCATTCAACAAAGCCAGGGAAAAGCTGAATTTTCCGCCCATCTGCGAGAAGGCGTCATATCTTATAAGACCGATCTTCTGAAAGGTTGACTCAAGGACTTTATAGATGAACTTGATGTCTCTCTTGTTCTTGTCGGTCTGATCTTTTATTGCTTTATTCTGTTCGAACATGGTTCCGATCTCTTCTTCGAGACTCTTTGCATTTCGTCCCTGAGAGAACTTTTCGAACCTTTTTCGAAGTTTACATAACTTAACTGTTGTTACTATAAGTACGATGATCGAAATTAACAGCAAAACAGCCATTACAAAGATCACTATACCGAAATCGACATTTCCCATTCCCAAGTTATTTAAAAACCTGCTGTTCATTATCATATTCCCCTTATGATCATTTGAGAAGTGCCTTGATACGGTCAAGATCGTCATTTGAATAAAATTCTATCTCGATCTTTCCCGATCCGTCACCTTTTCCCGTAACAACAACCTTTGTTCCGAGACTTGCTTTCATTTTTTCTGCGATATCCTTATAGAAAATGTCCAGTTCAGCGGGAAGCTCCTTTTTCACCGGTTTTGTGTTGGATCCTTCCTTAACCAGCTTCTCTATATCTCTTACGGAAAGCTTGTCCTTAATAACTCTCTCCGCAAGGGCAAACTGTTTATCCTCATCATCTATCGCAAGTAAAGCTCTGGCATGACCTTCCGAGATCTGCTTCTCAATAACGAGATTTCTTACCTTTTCTCCAAGCTTTAACAGTCTTAAGGAGTTAGTGATGGTGGTACGGTTCTTTGAAACCTTTTTTGCCACCTCATCCTGCTTAAGACCGAACTTATCCATGAGACTCTTGTAAGCAAGAGCTTCTTCAATGGCATTTAAGTCTTCTCTTTGTATATTTTCTATAAGTGAGATCTCTACTATCTCCTGTTCGGAGAATTTTCTGATTACAACCGGAACTTCCTTAAGACCGGCAAGCTTTGCGGCTCTCCATCTTCTTTCTCCGGCTACTATCTCGTAGTGATCGTCACGATCCTGAACAAGGATTGGCTCGATAAGACCATGCTGTTTAATGGAATCGGCAAGTTCTTCCAGTTTTTCCCTGTTAAATTCCTTACGGGGCTGTTCTCTGTTTGGATTGATGAGATTGATATCAACCGTTGATTCCGCACTTCCGCTCTTTTGTGCAACTTCCTTTATTATCTTGTCTTCTCCGATGGAAGCAGGAATAAGTGAATCAAGCCCTCTTCCGAGACCTCTGCTCTTTGGTGCCATGGTCTGCCTTCCTTTCCTTATTATTTCCTGTTATTCTTTATGATCTCTCTTGCAAGAGATTCGTAAGCCTTTGCTCCCGTTGACGTGGGATCGTATTCGTTAATGGGCATTCCCTGGCTGGGAGCCTCCGCAAGTCTTACGTTTGTGGGGATTATGGAATTAAAGATGGTATATCCCCTGAGTTTCTGCTTAACGTCAGCCACAACTTCTTCGCTGAGCTTTGTCCTTGCATCATACATGGTAAAGAAGACACCTTCCATGTCAATGTCATGATTAAGGCGTTCTTTTACCAGATTTACCGTATTTATCAGTGAAGTAAGACCTTCAAGGGCGAAATACTCACACTGGATCGGAACAAGAACGGAATTTGAAGCTGATAAAGCATTAACCGTAAGAGTACTTAAAGAAGGAGGACAGTCAATGATGATGAAATCATATTTGTCCCTTACCCAGTCAAGTGCTTTCTTTAATATAAACTGATTGTTGGGCTCCTGAAGTATCTCTATCTCAGCAGCCGCAAGATTTACGTTTGCAGGTATCAGATCAAGGTTTTTGCATACGTTTTTGATTATGCATTCTTCGGTTGAGCTGTCACCTATCATCAATTCATATAATGTATCTTCAAGAGTATTCTTTTCTACGCCAAGTCCGCTGGTAGTATTTCCCTGGGGATCGGCGTCAACAACCAATACTTTTTTTCCCGTTGCTGCAATGGCAGCGGAAAGATTTATAGAGGATGTGGTCTTGCCGACTCCACCCTTCTGATTTGTAATTGAAATGATCTTTCCCATATTGTTATATTTCTTTCCTTTTCCTAAACACTATATCACTTATCTTCCCCTCATTCTATAGGGAATGTTTCACGAATGGCGTTTTTTTGATGTTTCACGGCCCTTTTCACAAGATTTAGGGGTTTAAATGTTTCACGTGAAACATATTTTGGGGTTTTCGCACAAGATATTGTGATGTTTCACGTGAAACAATCAAACATTTACCAGATTGTTCCTTATTGCGAAAACCGCAGCCTGTGTACGATCCTTAACACCGATCTTCTTAAACAAATTGGTAATATGGTTCTTAACCGTACGCTCGCTTATATCAAGATCTGCACCTATATCGGCATTGCTCTTGCCCTCGGCAATGCTGATAAGGATCTGCTTTTCTCTCTTGGTAAGCTCTCTCACCATATCATACTCGGTATCTTTCTGAATAAGTCTTGCATTCAGAGAAGGGATAAGATCAGACTGGATATATCTTTCTCCGCGATAAACCGCTTTAATAGCCTTGATAAGTTCTGTGGAATCGGCTTCTTTTAAAATGTATCCGTCCGCATTGTTATCAAGGGATTCCATAAGATACTCCGTTTCATTATGAACAGTAAGCATCAATATCTTGGATCTGCGTGATTTCTTCTTAAGTTCTTTTAAAACACGTATTCCGGTCATGTCGGGAAGATTGATGTCAAGAAGAACGATATCCGGCTTTACTTCCGGGAACTTCTCGATACATTCAGTTCCGCAGGCTGCCTGATCAACAACAGTTATCTCAGGATCAAATTCTATCAGCTGCTTGATTCCCTCTCTCAACATTTTATGATCGTCAGTGATCATTACCTTAATGCTCATTAAATCCCTTTCCCTCAGTTATCGGAATATCCACCGATACCTGTGTACCCTTATCTTCTGAACTTTCGATCTTCACAAATCCCTTAAGAATATCAACCCTCTCTTTAAGTATCTTAAGACCGAAATGGTCGTTAAGAGTTCCCTCGGGATTGGACATACCCACTCCGTTATCCGAAACGTAAATATGAATTCCGGATTCATTTCTTGAAATTACGACATAGAGCTTTGTTCCACGTGAATGCTTGATGGCATTTATCATCAGTTCCTGTGTAACCCTGAATACGGTGATAAGATAGATATTGTCTATATTATCAAGCTCATCGATATCGTAATTGAACTCCATGCTTGTTCTTGTCCGATAGTTATTGATCTGGTTTTCAAGAGTTCTCTTGAAACCGAAATCGTCAAACTGCATGGGACGAAGATCAAATATGGTGGAACGGATATCGTCTATTGTATCCTTGACGAGCTTTCTGTTTGATTCGATCTCCAACTTTGCTCTGATCGGGTCGTAATCAATGAACTTTGCGGAAAGCTCGAGATTGTGCATTACCAAAGAAAGATTCTGTAAAACTGTATCATGAAGATCTGCTGCGATCCTCTGACGGTCATCTTCCTGTAATTCAAGAAGCTTTGACTTTCCTCCGGCAGACATGATGGCCGCTTCATCAACAGTGGCACCGATCTGTGCAGGATCGAGATCATTTAACGAATCAAGCTTCTTTGTTACATTTGAAAGCTTTTTATATAAATTTCTTACTTCTTCTTCTAATGTTGCGATCTCCGCCTTTTTCTCCTCAACCTGTCCTTTGTAGACACTGCTGGCGCGTCTTGGCGAAAAAACATTGTAGTCATTATCATCCTTACGTGTTAAGGATTCGATAAAATCCTTACACTGTCGGATCTCTGTTTCGGCTTCAATAATCTGCTCCTGAAGTACCTTTTTATCTTCAAGAAATGATCTGCGAAGCTCCGCTATGATATTTTTAGAACGTTCTTCAGACATAAGTTCTCCAATTCGGAATTATTATAAAGGCTGCTTTGAAGGTGTCCCCGCCTTTCTGGGATACTTTGAAGGAGTTTCTTTTTCCTTCTTAACCTGAATTATTGTCCTTCCCAGATCAGTTGAAGGAAGAACAAAACTCTTTGTCATGATTACCTTACCGCCCAATACTTTTAAAGCATTCTCCGAATCCTTTAATTCGTCCAATGCCTTTTCCGATTTCATCGCAATAAAAACACCGTCCTTCTTTACAAAAGGAAGACAGTACTCCGATAATACCGGCAGAGCAGCAACGGCCCGTGCTATTGCAATTCCAAATTTTTCCCTGTATTCCGGATTTCGTGCCAGATCTTCAACTCTGCCATGAACAGCCGAAATATTCTGAAGACAGAGCTTATCGATAACTTCATTTAAAAATCTGATCCTCTTATCCAAAGAATCAAATAAAGTCACTGAAAGCTCAGGAAAAAGAATTTTAAGAGGGATTCCCGGAAAACCTGCGCCTGTACCGATGTCCGCAAGTGTTTCACGTGAAAAAGATGCCTCAAACCCACTAAAACCATCATAACACAAAATCACGCTTAAACTGTCAATAAAATGTTTTTTTACCACATCTTCCCATTCGGTGATTGCGGTAAGGTTCATTTTATTATTCCATTCTATCAGAAGATCATAATAATCACAAAACTGACACAACTGTCGTTTTGTGAGCTCTATTCCCATTTCTCCGGCTAATTTTTCAAATAGGGCAGTATCCAAAATCATTCCTCTTCCTTTTTACCATGATTCTTCTGTGTAAGATAGATCAAAAGAACAGATATATCCGCAGGATTTATCCCCGAAATCCTGAAAGCCTGACCCACAGAAGCGGGACGAAACTCTTTAAATCTCTGCCTTGCCTCAATTCTTAAGCTTGAAACATCGTCATAATCTATATCATCGGGGATAAGACGCTTTTCCATTTTCTTAAAACGTCTTACCTGTTCTTTCTGTCTTTCGATATATCCTTCATATTTGATGGAAATAACAACCTGTTCGATCACATCCGAAGAAAGCTTTGGCCTTTCCGGATCGATCTCTTTAAGCATTTCATAAGTAAGCTCCGGTCTGCACAAAAGATCAGCCAAAGATACACCGGTATGGAGCTCTGTAGAATCATGCTTTTTCAAAAATTCAGTGATATTTTTACCGGCACCGACAGTGATTCCTTTAAGCCTTTCGATCTCGGCAGCGATTTCTTCTTCCTTGCGCTTTGTACGTGCGTAATCTTCATCGGAAACAAGACCCACTTCATGGCCGATCTCTCTTAAACGAAGATCCGCATTGTCCTGACGAAGAAGAAGACGATATTCCGCCCTTGAAGTCATCATTCTGTAAGGTTCGCGGTTTTCCTTTGTAACAAGATCATCGATCAGAACTCCGATATAAGCCTGGGAACGATCAAGAATGACCGGATCTTTTCCCTGCAATTTTCTGGAAGCATTGATACCTGCGATGATTCCCTGAGCGGCAGCTTCTTCATAACCTGATGATCCGTTAAACTGGCCTGCGCAGAAAAGACCTTTGATGGCCTTTGTTTCCAGACTTGCCAAAAGCTGATTGGGTTCAAGACAATCATACTCTATGGCATATGCATTCCTTACGATCTTACAGTTTTCAAGACCCGGAACCGTTCTGTACATCTTAAGCTGAACATCTTCGGGTAAAGAAGAAGACATTCCGCCCACATACATTTCGTTTGTATAAAGACCTTCGGGCTCTATAAATACCTGATGTCTTTCTTTTTCCGCAAATTTGACTACTTTATCTTCAATGGAAGGACAGTATCTCGGGCCTGTACCTTCGATGATCCCCGCATAAATGGGAGATCTGTCGAGATTTGCACGGATTATCTCGTGAGTTTTTTCATTTGTATATGTAAGCCAGCATGAAACCTGATCCTTCTGTATGGATTCGGGATCGGTGGAAAAAGAAAAAGGAATTATCCTTTCATCACCGAACTGCTCCTCCATTTTTGAAAAATCAATACTTCTTTTATCCATTCTGGCGGGAGTGCCTGTCTTAAAACGTCTTAATGCGATCCCGTTTTCCCTGAGGGATTCGGAAAGAGAATTTGCGGCCTGAAGTCCGGAAGGTCCGGTATATGTGATGGATTCACCGCAAAGACATCTTGCCTTTAAATAAGTTCCGGTACAAAGGATCACCGCTTTACACATATAAGTGGTTCCGGTATTTGTAACAACACCGGTAACTTTTGAATCCTCGGTAAGAAGCTTGCATACCTCAGCCTGCTTAACAGTAAGATGATCCGTATTTTCAAGGATCCTCCTCATGGAACGGGAATACTCGGATTTATCGGCCTGGGCTCTTAAAGAATGAACCGCGGGACCTTTTGAAACATTCAGCATTTTTGACTGAATAAAGGTCTTATCGATATTTTTACCCATTTCACCGCCGAGAGCATCAACTTCCCTTACAAGATGACCCTTTGAAGATCCTCCGATATTTGGATTACAGGGCATAAGTGCGATACTGTCGATGCTTACCGTAAAAATAACGGTTTCGAAACCAAGACGTGCACAGGCCAAAGCCGCTTCACATCCGGCATGACCTGCACCGACTACACAGATATCAACTTCTTCTTTCCATTCATTTCTGGTTATATCCGGCATTTCCTATTTACCCATACAGAATTTGCTGAAGATCTCATTTACAAGATCGTCATCCACATCTTCACCGATGATCCTGCCAAGTGCGGCATAAGCATTCATAAGATCGATGGAATAAAAATCCTCGGGAAGATCCATATTAATGCTGTTTGTTACATTATTCAAAGAATCGGATGCAGTCTTTAATTCTTCAGCCTGTCTAAGATTTGTTATAACAATTTCCTCGTCCGATTTAAAGGACCCGCTTAAAAATCTATTGTAAATTTTCTGTGAAAGTTCCCTGATCCCGGTTCCTTCTTTTGCGGAAATCTCCACGATATCATAATCACCTGAAAGATATTTTTCAACATCCTCGCTTCTTATGATACCGGGCATATCTATCTTGTTTATAAGAACAATGAGCTTTTTATCCTTAACAAGCTCGATTATCTCCTTGTCTTCATCGGTGATCTCAGTTGTTGAATCTATTATAAGAAGAACAAGCTCTGCTTTTTTTGCACAATCCTTTGCCTTGTTCACACCTATATTTTCAACCAGATCTTCCGATTCACGGATTCCCGCGGTATCGGTAAGATTTAAGACCACATCTCCGAGAATTACTCTTTCTTCGATGGTATCCCTTGTTGTTCCGGCAATATCCGTAACTATGGCTCTGTCTTCACCCGAAAGCATGTTAAGTAAAGAAGATTTTCCTACATTGGGCTTTCCGAGGATAACGGTATCGATACCGTCTTTAAGGATCTTTCCCGTTTTAAAGGATTCCTTAAGTCTGTCGGTTTCTTCTTTCATTTCGATGCATTTTTCCAAAAGTTCCTGGGGATAACCCTCAAGACTTATATGCTCGGGATCGTCAAGGGCTGACTCTATGAATGCGATCTCATAGATCAGTCTGTCCCTTAAATCCTTTATCTTTTTGTAAAGATTTCCGTTTAAGTGCTTAAGTGAATTGTTTAAGCTTGAATTGTTGGAAGAAGAAATGACATCCATAACGGCTTCGGCCTTTGAAAGATCGATACGTCCGTTTAAAAATGCCCTTTTAGTAAATTCACCCGGCTCGCATAATCTTGCCCCGGATGATAAAACCGCTTCCAGCACGGATTTACATACAAAAACACCGCCGTGACAGTTTATCTCCACAACATCTTCTTTTGTAAAAGAGTTTGGAGCTTTCATAACCGAGACCATTACTTCATCAATTTCCTGTCCATCAAAAACAATGAATCCGTAATGGATCGTATGAGAAGAAAAGGAAGCAAGAGTATGCTCCCCTTTTTTGTTAACGAATATTGAATTTACGATCTTTATGGCATCATCACCGCTTACCCTTATTATTCCGATACCGGATTCGGATAAAGCTGTGGCAATACCTGCTATCGTATCGTTATTCATATTCTTTTTCTCCAAAATACAAGTGCCTCAGTTTACCGCTGAGGCACAAAAGATCACTTCTTTAATGTGATCACTACATGTCTGAAGGGTTCGTCTCCTTCACTCTGAGTGGTAACATATCTGTCATCCTGAAGTGCAGAATGGATTATTCTTCTTTCATAAGGATTCATGGGTTCAAGTGAAACGGGCCTCTTTGTTCTCTTAACCTTGAAAGCCATGTTCTTTGCAAGGTTTTCAAGAGTTTCTTTTCTTCTTTCTCTGTAATTTTCGGTATCTACCTTAACTCTGATGTAATCTTCAGATTCCTTGTTACATACCAAAGATGCAAGATACTGTAAAGAATCAAGAGTCTGTCCTCTCTTTCCGATGAGAACTCCCATGTCATCGCCCTTGATCTCAATATCCATCTTCTTCTCGGCTTCGTCGTATTTTATCTCGACTTCAGCCTGTAAACTCATTGCATTTAAAACGTCTTTAAGGAAATCCTTTACCTTATCTTCAAGAGAATCCTTTACAGCAGCTTTGATAACCGCATTTTTTGAACCGATTCCCAAAAATCCGGCAGATCCTTCTTCAACTACTTCGTAAGCAAGCTTGTCGCTTGTGATCTGAAGTTCCATACATGCCATTGTGATGGCATCTGCTACGCTCTTTGCGCTGAACTCTTTATATTCCATGATTCATCCCTCACTATTTGTTGTTTCTTTCGTTATATTCCTTAACAAGATTTGCCTTTGCGGCAATGGATCCGCCGGAACTCTTTTTGCTGTAACTTTCGGTTGCTTCCCTGACCTTTGCTTCGTTTTCTTCCTTCATCTTCGTAAGTCTTTCAACAGTTCTTGTCTGTCTGTTGGCATTTGCGGTGATGGTGGAAGGATCGATGCCGGCTTTCTGTAAACGCTTGTTTCTCTTTTCAACATTCTTTTTGATCTCTTCATCGATATCAAGCTTATCAATGTGCTTGTTGATGAGAACCTGCTGGATACATCTTACCACAGCACCGGCGATCCAGTAGATACCAAGACCCATGGGAAGTGAAAAGCAGATAAATGCTGAAAACAGAGGCATGAATGTGTTCATTGCCTTCATTGAGCTCTGCATCTGAGCTGCCTGATCGTTTGCATTTGAATTGTTGTTTGCAGCCTGGGGAGCAAGCTTCACATTAAGCCACTGAGTAACAGCTGCAAGAACGGGAACAAGGATCGCACCCAAAACAAGAAGATAATGAGCTGCGGACCAGGCCGTTTTGATGGTATCAAGAGGAGTGTTTCCTATATTGATACCGAGGAAATTGTTGTAAGTATCAAGAAGACCTCTTGTTGTAACATTTCCGGAAGCATTGTAAGTAGATAAGATCTGCTTGCCTTGATAGGTAAGACCTGAAAGATCGTAATGCTCGGAAAGCCTGATCATATCCGTTGATGAAGTTTTGTTAAGAACATCAACGATACCGTTTGAAAGATTTGAATCAATTCTTCCCTGGAACTGTCTTACCGCAGTTGCAACGGATTTCATGTCATCACCTGCGTTGATGATGAACTGACCTTTATCGGTACTGATTATCTTATCGGCAAGAACCCTGAAAGTATCACCGATCTGTGTAACATAAGCGGGAATTGCATAAATAACACGATAAAGAGCAAAAAGAATGGGCATCTGAATGAGTAACTGAACACAGGAACCTGTGGGAGATACACCGTACTTTGCGTAAACCTCCTGAGTTTCCTGATTCATTGCCATCTGTGAAGCCTGATCTTTTTTATCCTTATACTTCTTCTGAATAGCCTGAAGTTCGGGCTGCATCTTCTGCTGAAGCTTTGAAAACTTCTGCTGTTTGATGGTAAGAGGCATAAGTAAAAGATAGATAACGATTGTGAATAAAATGATCGCAAGACCTACATTGGGTATTTTGATCCAGTTTAAGAAAACAAAGATGTAGTTAAGGATGGGACCAAGTACATACTTTGCTATGGGACCTAAAATCTTACCCGTATCCTGCGTAAGAAATAAAATATCCAAATTAGACTCCTTCTTTTTTAAATAAAACATCGGGAACAGGATCGTAACCGCCCTTTGAGAAAGGATTGCATCTTAAAACTCTCCATGCAGCCAAAGAACCGCCCACTATCGCACCATGTTTCTGTATGGCTTCAAGTCCGTAACAGGAACAGGAAGGATAATAAGGACATTTTGTTCTTTTTATGGGAGAAATGTACCTTTGATACTGTTTTATTAAAAAAATTAAAACCTTTTTCATGTTTTCGAGATAATATTCTGAAGCTTGCCCAGGTGTAACAGCGCACTTTCTATATCTTTATAAGAACAATCTTTTGCGCCGGTCCTTAAGACGACTACGATATCTAAACCACTATTAAATACAGCTTCATGCAGTCTGTAACTTTCTCTGACCAAACGACACAATCTGTGTCTTACCACACTGTTACCGACTTTTTTACTAACAGATATACCAAGCCGGTTTCCGTCCGTGTTGTTTTCCACTACATACATAACAAGAAACTTATTGGCACAGGATCTGCCTTTACTATATACATTTTGAAAATCTCTGTTATTCTTTAACGAATCCGAATGTAACATATACCTTTTTTTCTTAATAAGAAAAAAGGCCACATAAATGCGGCCTAAGCAGTTAACTTATTTCTTCCTTTAGCGCGTCTGGCTGCTAAAACTTTTCTTCCGCCGGGAGTACTCATACGAGCTCTGAAACCATGCACTCTCTTGTGTGACTTCTTTTTAGGCTGGAATGTCATCTTCATACAAAAACACCTCCTTACTGAATGCCTTTTTATTTATATAAAGGGCTGTTAATTTACTATCATTTCGTGGAAAACAGCAAAACGATTATATGAAAAAAAAACTGCATCGTCAAGAAAAACAGGTAAAAAAGAAAAATAAATTTTTTATAGGCCTATATGCTGTTTTCTTCCTTATTAAAAGCACAATATATAGGTTAGATCAAACTAAAGGACCATAAATACCTGAATTGTTGATAACTGTAATTTACATAAAATAATCCACAAAAAGTTGATAACTTGTGGATAACTTTTTCATAACCTGTTTATATCTTTAAAAAAGTGCCTGAAATCAAGGATTTTTTAAGCTGATAAAATTATACACTTATCAAGATGATTTTTTTATGATGTTTACACTTTATGTAGATTTCTGCACTTTTTTATCCACTAAATGTGGATAATTCATAAAGCAAATATCATTTGAATTTTTACCTATAATAAGGTAAGATAAAGTAGACGATTTTTGAAGGTTTTTTCTTCTTATTTAATATAGTAACAAGTGAGGGTTTTATGTCTCAAATAAACGAAATCTGGGACGAGATCAAGGAAACGATCCGTACAGAATACAATATAACCGAAATTTCTTTTAATACATGGATCAGTCCTCTTCAATTTCATGATGTTGAAGACAATAAGATAATAATCATAGTTCCTTCCGACAAAGGTCCCATTTTAAATTATCTTGAAAACAAATATAAAGACTGTTTCAAAGTAACCATTTCCGAAATGATGGATCATACTTATGATGACGTCATTTTTAAGCTGGAAAAGGATGTTGACAGCAGCTTTAAAAAGGAAGTCATTTCCGATCCTGTTTACAACATCAATTACGAAACGGCCAATTTAAATCCTAAGTATACATTTAAGAATTTTGTGGTAGGTAATACAAATAAAATGGCTTATTCCGCTTCTTTGGCAGTTGCGGAATCTCCCGGTACCGCATACAATCCTTTGTTTATTTACGGAGGACCGGGTCTTGGAAAGACTCACTTGATGCATGCGATCGGTCATTTTATTCTTGAAAACAATCCTAACTTAAAGGTTTTATATGTAACTTCGGAACAGTTTACAAATGAAGTTATTGAATCCGTAAGAAGCGGTAATGTTTCCGATACCACAAAATTACGTGAAAAATACAGAACCGTTGATGTACTTATGGTCGATGATGTTCAGTTCATCATAGGTAAGGAAAGTACCCAGCAGGAATTTTTCAATACCTTTAATACTCTTCATTCATCCGGTAAACAGATAATCCTTTCTTCGGATAAACCTCCCAAGCAGCTTGAAACACTGGAAGAAAGATTCAGATCACGTTTCGAATGGGGACTTTGTACGGATATTCAGCCGCCGGATTATGAAACAAGAATGGCTATCCTTATGAAAAACATCGAAAGCTGCGATCGTAAGATAGACAAAGAGATAGTTGAATATATAGCTACAAATATCAAATCAAATATACGGGAACTTGAAGGTGCATTAAACAAGATACTTGCTTATGCAAAGCTTAATAATGTGGATCTTACTTTAGAATCTGCCCAGGATGCTTTAAGAGATTTTATTTATCCTGACAGTCCAAGAGAAATAACACCTTCATCTATAGTAAATGTTGTTTCCGAACATTTTGGTATCAAAGTTGAAGACATAATGTCTAAAAAGCGTAATGCAGAAATAGCTCAGGCAAGACAGGTTGCAATGTATCTTTGCAGAGAATATACAGATGTTTCTTTAAAAGAAATAGGTGTTGTTGTCGGAAACAAAGATCATACAACAGTTATGCACGGTGTTGAAAAGATTGATGAAAGTATCAAGAACAATCCTGAACTTGCAGCAAAAATAGATATTATAAGAAAAAAGATATCCCCATAAAATTTAACATATGATGTTTAAAAGATGTTAATTGATGTTGATATGAATTTTTCTACTTAATCGTTAAATAAATATATTGTTTATAAAATGTGTTTTTTTAACACAAATTAACATTACATTAACAGATCTTTTAAATCCCTTTTTTATTCATTTCAGTGGGTTTAAGGGCATTTTCAACATATATACATCCTCTAATACTAATACTGTTAAAAACTTATTATTTATATTATATGCGCAATTACATTTTTTAATGAAAGGAAGATATCAACATGAAAATCGAATGTTCAAAATCAGCATTTGTAAACGGAGTAAATATTGTTTCAAAAGCTGTTCCTTCTAAGACAACAATGTCTATTCTTCAGTGTATCCTTATCAAAGCAAAGGATGATGTTATTACTCTTACAGCAAATGATATGGAACTTGGTATTGAAACAAAGATAGAAGGAAAGATCCTTGAAGAAGGAAGTGTTGCAATTGATGCAAAGTTCTTCTCCGAAGCTGTAAGAAAGCTTCCTGATGATGTTATTACCATTGATGTTGATGAAAAATTCAATGCAAAGATCACATGTCAGAAATCTAAACTTGATTTCTCCTGTAAGGATGGAGAAGAATTTACTGCTCTTCCAAAAATAAACAAAACGGATAATGTTCTTATTTCCGATTTTTCATTAAAAGAGATCATAAGACAGACTATCTTCTGTGTAGGTGACAGTTCCAGCAATGCAATAATGAATTCAGAACTTTTCCATATTAATGATGATAAGTTTGAAGTTGTTGCTCTTGACGGTCACAGGATCGCTTACAGAAAGATAGAACTTAAGAATAAGTATTCCGAGAAGAAGGTTATTGTTCCCGGAAAGACACTGGGAGAAATTGAAAGAATACTTTCCGGTGATCAGAATAAAGATGTTTTGATCTATTTTGAAAAGAATCATATCTTGTTTGAACTTGAAGGAACCATCATTGTTTCAAGACTTGTAGAGGGTAATTATTTCGATTATGAAAAGATGCTCACAAAGGATTATGAAACAAAGATCGTTGCCAACAAGAAAGAGATATTCAGTTCCATAGACAGAAGTACTCTTATGTTAAGAGAAGGCGAAAAGAAGCCTATCATCTTTGAAGTAAGGGACGGATCGATCAATTTCACCATTAAAACAATGTTCGGTGAAATGAATGAAGATATAAATGTTGATAAATCAGGTAAGGATATCGATATTGCATTCAATCCTCAGTTCTTCCTTGATACATTAAAGGTTCTTGAAGATGATGAGATAACCATTTATATGATGAGTCCCAAGAATCCCTGTATCATAAGAAATGAAGATGATTCTTATGTATATCTCATCCTTCCGGTTAATTTTGTAAGATAAGGATATTTATGGAAACGATAAAATTACGTGAAGAATATATAAAGCTTGGCCAGGCATTGAAAGCTGCCGGTTTTGTTGAAGACGGAGTCGAAGCAAAGATAGAGATACAGGAAGGAAATGTTCTTGTTAACGGTGAAGTTGATACAAGGCGCGGAAGAAAACTCTATGACGGAGATCTTGTAAGCTTTAACGGTCAGGAAATAAAGATCATAAAATAGAAATATATGTTTATTAAATCCATTCAGTTAACAGGATACAGAAATTATCAGAATTCCATTGTTTATTTTGATAACGGAACCAATATCCTATACGGTGATAACGCCCAGGGAAAAACAAACGTACTTGAAGCTATCTTTATGTGTGCCACCACTAAATCACATAAAGGTGCAAAGGATAAGGAAGTCATCAATTTTAACAGTGATGATGCCCATATCACCATGTATATGGAAAAAGACGGTGAAGAATACAAAATAGACATCGAATTAAGAAAAGAAAAATCAAAGATAGTTGCAATAAACGGAAGTAAGATAAGAAAAGCCACGGAACTTCTGGGGCTTTTGAATGTCGTTTTGTTTTCCCCCGAAGATTTAAGTATCATCAAAGACGGTCCCGGAGAAAGAAGAAGGTTTACGGATACAGAGCTTTGTCAGCTGGATCCGATATATCTTTATAATCTTTCAAAATACAACAAGATCGTGGATCAGAGAAACAAACTTATTAAAGATTCCGTTTATAACAAAGAACTTCTTGATACATTGAATATATGGGATCTTCAGCTTGTTTCCTACGGATGTCAGATCATAGACAAACGTGATGTTTTTATTGATGAATTAAACGGGATAATAGGTGAAGTTCATAACAAACTTACAAACGGTAAGGAAAGTCTTGAGATCCATTATGAACCAAATGTTGAAAGAAACGATTTTGAAGAAGAATTAAAGAGAAATCGTGAAAAAGATATCAGATACAAAATGACGAGTGTTGGTCCTCACAGAGATGACTTTTCATTCATCGTAAACGGTATCGATATAAGAAAATACGGTTCTCAGGGTCAGCAAAGAACCGCTGCTCTTTCTTTAAAGCTTTCGGAAATAGAACTTGTAAAAAAGATAACCGGTCATGTTCCTGTTTTATTGCTTGATGATGTTTTGTCAGAGCTTGACAGTAACCGTCAGAATTATCTTTTAAGCTCCATCGGAGATATTCAGACCATCATAACCTGTACCGGTCTTGATGATTTTGTAAATAACAATTTCCAGATAGATAAAGTTATTAATGTTGTAAACGGCAGTATACAATAACTCTTGGAGGATTTATGGGTAACAGTAATACTGAAGTAACAAACGAATACGGTGCCGATCAGATCCAGATACTTGAAGGACTTGAAGCGGTAAGAAAACGTCCCGGTATGTATATAGGTACAACGGCCAGCAGGGGACTTCATCATCTTGTTTACGAAATAGTGGATAATGCGGTGGATGAAGCACTTGCGGGATATTGTACTCATATCGAAGTCATCATAAATGACGATAATTCGGTCACCGTTATAGATAATGGACGAGGAATTCCCATCGGAATAAACCATAAAGCCGGTATTCCTGCGGTTGAGGTTGTTTTTACGATCCTTCATGCGGGCGGAAAATTCGGCGGTGGCGGATACAAAGTATCCGGCGGACTTCACGGAGTAGGTGCTTCCGTTGTTAACGCTCTTTCCGAATGGCTTGAAGTTACCATCAAGCAAAACGGAAAGGTGTACAGACAAAGGTATGAACGCGGAAAGGTCGCTTATGCATTAAAAGAGATAGGAACCTGCCCGAAAGAAGAAACCGGAACGACGGTTACTTTCCTTCCCGATAAGCAGATATTCACCGAAACCACGATCTTTGATTACAACACTATCAAGGTAAGGCTTCGTGAAATGGCTTTCCTTACCAAGGGATTAAGAATTTCCCTTAAAGATCTAAGAAGCGACGATCATTCAAAGGCAGTTGTCACCGCAAGTATGATCGAAGAAGCAAAGGAAGCTTTGGAAGGCAAGGAAGACGGCGACGAGCAGATCGAAAAGCTTTTAAACAGAGCTTTTGATGATGTTGAGGAACAGACAAAGTCTAAAAAAGAAACAGAGTGTTCTTTTTACTATGAAGGCGGTATCAAGGAATATGTTAAGCACATAAATTCCAGCAAGGTTCCGATCTATGACGATATCCTTTATTTTGAAGGCGAAAAGAACGGAGTTTATGTTGAAGTTGCATTGCAGCATAACGATTCCTATAACGAAAGTGTTTTCTGTTTCGTAAATAACATAAATACCCCTGAAGGCGGTACTCATTTACAGGGATTCAGAAATGCCATCACAAAGACCTTTAATGATTATGCAAGAAGTCAGAAGATCTTAAAGGACAATGAACAGAATCTTTCCGGTGAAGATATAAGGGAAGGTCTTACTGCGATAATAAGTGTTAAGATCGAGGATCCCCAGTTTGAAGGACAGACCAAGCAAAAGCTTGGAAACAGTGAAGCCAGAGGAGCTGTTGATAACATAGTTTCCGAAAAGCTCATGATATATCTTGAACAGAATCCTTCTGTCGGAAAGACGATCTGTGAAAAATCGATCCTTGCGCAGCGCGCAAGGGAAGCTGCAAGAAAGGCAAAAGAGCTTACAAGAAGAAAGACCGCTCTTGATATAGGTGCTTTACCCGGTAAACTTGCGGACTGTTCCGATAAAAATCCCGAAAACTGTGAGATCTACATCGTTGAGGGAGATTCCGCAGGCGGAAGTGCAAAGACCGCCAGGGACCGTGCTACTCAGGCGATCCTTCCTTTGAGAGGAAAGATCTTAAACGTAGAAAAGGCGCGTCTCGACAAGGTTTACGGAAATGCGGAGATAAAGTCAATGATCACCGCTTTCGGTACCGGAATCCATGATGATTTCGATATTTCGAAGCTTCGTTATCACAAGATCATCCTTATGACGGATGCCGATGTAGACGGTGCTCATATCGCGACTCTTCTTCTTACATTCATATATAGATTCATGCCCGACCTTATTAAGGAAGGCCACGTATTTTTGGCGAAGCCTCCGCTTTATCAGGTCAAGAAAAATAAAGATGTTTATTATGCATATTCCGATGAAGAATTGAACAGCATATTAAACGAGATAGGCAGAGATCAGAACAACAAGATCCAGCGTTACAAAGGTCTTGGTGAGATGGATGCGGATCAGCTCTGGGATACAACAATGGATCCCAAGCACAGGATCTTGTTGAGAGTCAATATGGATGAAGATTCTCAGTCGGAACTTGACCTTACATTTACCACTTTAATGGGTGATATGGTTGAGCCCAGACGTGATTTTATTGAAGCAAATGCCAAGTTTGTTAAGAACCTGGATATATAAAAACAAAGGACGTTTACAATGGACGATCAGATTTTCGACAACATACATCAATTTGATAAGATCGAGGAAGTAGATCTAAAAAGCAAAATGGAAGAGTCCTACATCGATTATGCCATGAGTGTTATCGCTGCCCGTGCATTACCCGATGTAAGAGATGGTTTAAAGCCCGTTCAGAGACGTGTTCTTTATTCAATGATCGAGCTTAATAACGGACCGGACAAGCCTCACAGAAAAAGTGCACGTATCGTCGGTGATACCATGGGTAAATATCATCCCCACGGTGATTCATCCATTTACGGATCACTGGTTTATATGGCTCAGGACTGGTCACTTCGTTATCCCCTTATCGACGGTCACGGAAACTTCGGTTCCGTCGACGGAGACGGTGCAGCCGCAATGCGTTATACCGAAGCAAGGCTTTCGAAGATCTCCATGGAGCTTCTTGCAGATCTTAACAAGAACACGGTTAATTTTGTTCCCAACTTTGATGATACGGAAACGGAACCCACGGTTCTTCCTTCCAGATATCCGAACCTTTTAGTAAACGGAACCACAGGTATCGCTGTCGGAATGGCAACAAACATTCCTCCTCACAATCTTCGTGAGATAATCAATGCGGTTGTAAAGATCATTGACAACAAGGTTGAAGAAAACAGAGAAACAGATATTGAAGAACTTCTTGAGATCGTCAAAGCTCCCGACTTCCCCACCGGCGGAATGATCATGGGAACAAGGACAAGTGAAGAAGCCTACAGAACCGGACGCGGCAAGATCAGGATCCGTGCCATCACGGATATAGAGGAACTTCCAAACGGAAAGAGCCGTATCATAGTTACGGAACTTCCCTATCTTGTAAACAAGTCAAAACTGATCGAGAAGATCGCCGAACTTCATAAGGAAAAGAAGGTCGACGGAATCACGGATCTTCGTGACGAAACAAGCCGTGAAGGAATGCGTATCGTCATCGAACTTCGTAAAGACGTTAATGCAAATGTGGTATTAAACAAGCTTTTCAAGCACACCGAGCTTCAGTCCACTTTCGGTGTGAATATGCTGGCTCTTGTAAACAATGAGCCCAAGGTACTCAATCTTTACGAGATGCTTAAGTACTACTTAAAGCATCAGGAAGATGTAGTTACAAGAAGGACAAAGTATGATCTCGGCAAAGCCGAAGAAAGAGATCATATTTTACAGGGTCTGTTAAAGGCTCTTGATAATATCGATGAAGTCATCTCCATCATCCGTTCCAGTGCAAATGCTCAGATCGCTATGGAATCCTTAATGGAAAGGTTCGATCTTACGGATGTTCAGGCAAGAGCCATTGTTGATATGAGACTTCGTGCTCTTACCGGATTGGAAAGAGAGAAGCTTGAAGAGGAACATCAGCAGCTCATCAAACTGATCGCTGAATTAAAGGCGATCCTTGCGGATGAAAATCTTTTGCTGGGTGTTATCAAAACAGAGATCTCCGCTATCGCAGATAAATACGGTGATGAAAGAAGAAGCATCATAGGTCCCGATGATTCCGGATTTGTGGATGAAGATCTTATTCCCGATGAAAATGTTGTTATCACCTGTTCAAATCTCGGATATATCAAGAGAATGACTGAGGATAATTTCAGAACCCAGAACAGAAACGGTGTTGGTATCACCGGAATGAAGACCATCGACGAGGACTATATCCGCGATCTTCTCATGATGAACACTCACGGATATGTGATGTTCTTTACCAACTTCGGTCGTGCCTACAGGTTGAAGGTTTACGAGATCCCCGAGGCAAGCCGTACTTCAAGAGGAACCGCAATGGTTAATCTTCTTCAGTTAGGTCCCGGAGAAAAGGTAAATGCCATCATTCCTGTAGACAGTTTTGAAGACAATCAGTGTCTGTTCATGATCACAAAGAAGGGTATCGTTAAAAAGACACCTCTTATTGATTTTGCAAATATCAGAAGAAACGGACTTAATGCGATCCATATTCAGGATGATGACAGACTTATCGAGGTTAAGACCACAACCCACAATGATAAAGTATTTATCGTTACAAAGAAGGGTATGTGTATCGAATTTGACGAATCTGAAGTAAGGCCTCTCGGTCGTGCGGCAATGGGTGTTCGCGGTATCGATCTTAACAAGGATGATGAGGTCATCGGAATGCAGCTGGATCATCAGGGCGATTCCTTACTCATTGTTTCCGAAAACGGAATGGGTAAGCGTACCGCACTTGAAGATTTCAGACTTCAGCACAGAGGCGGTAAGGGACTTAAGTGCTACAAGATCACCGAAAAGACCGGTGATATCGTAGGTGTTAAGGCCGTAACCGATGAGCACGAGATCATGATGATCACCACTCAGGGTGTGATCATAAGGATCAGAGTTTCAGATATCAATCAGTACAGCAGAATAACATCCGGAGTCAAGTTAATGAGGATCGACGATGAGGATGTTAAGATCGCAAAGATCGCAAAGGTGCGTATGGGCCTGGGACTTAGCGAGGAACCTCTTGATGAAGAGGATGAAGATGGTACTGAAGCTGAAGTAAAGGATGAAAATTCCGATAACGAGGAATAATTTTTAATCGCGGACCGGTCTTCGACCGGTCCGTTCGAGGTAAAAGGTGAATAAAGGTTTTTTAAAGATAATAACGGCGCTCAGTCTGTTTGTTCTTATAATATCGAGTCCCGTTTTTTCTTTTGCCTCCTCAATGCTGGAAGCCGCCGAAGAAAGAAAAAGCTGGGAAATACAATCAAATAATATAGAAAACTGGCCCGAAGGACCTTCCATCGGAGCTGCATCCGCCATTTTGATGGATGCTGATACGGGGATCATTCTCTATGAAAAGAACATCCATGAGCAGATGTATCCCGCAAGTACCACAAAGCTTATGACCTGTCTTCTTGCAATGGAAAAAGAAGGAGTGAGCTTAAACGATATGGTGGATTTTTCAGTGGATGCGGTTTATTCCTGTCCCTGGGACGGATCGAATATGGGTATCGATGCGGGAGAATCCATGACTTTGGAGGATTGTCTTTACGGTATTCTTCTTCTTTCCGCAAATGAAGTGTCAAATGCGGTTGGAGAATATGTTTCGGGAGATGCTCAGTCCTTTGTGGATCTGATGAACGAAAGGGCCAAGGAGCTTGGATGTGTGGACACACATTTTAACAACGCTCACGGATATACGGATCCGGATCACTACACTTCCGCTTACGATCTTGCACTTATAGCACGGGAATTTTTCAAAAACGAGCTTCTTGCCAAGATCTCAAGAACTCTTTTGTATCACTGGTATCCTACGGATACACAGCCGGATGATATATATCTTGCCACGAAGAACTACTTTATCCGCGAGATCTATCAGTGTGAAGGACTTGTGGGATCAAAGACGGGATATACCGATGAATCGAGAAATGTTCTGGTGACCTGTGCGGAAAGAAACGGAATGCGCCTCATCTGTGTCATCATGATGGAGGAAACTCCCTATCAGTACGAAGATACACTTTCTTTGTTCAATTACGGTTTTAACAACTTTGAGACCGTGACCATCGCGGACTACGAAAAGCGCTATGATATGGAAAGGGCGAATTTCTTTAAGACCGACTACGATGTATTCGGTGATTCCTCCACTTTCCTGTCTCTGGATACTTCTTCGGAGCTGATACTTCCAAAGACAATAACCTTTGATGAGCTTGACAGTGAGCTGGTTTACAGGGATGATGATTCGGAGGGAGTTCTGGCGGATATTAAATACAGCTACAACGGAAAATATCTGGGCCAGGCAATGTTAGTTACTTCAAAAGGCTCGGAGCAGTCCTTTGTTTTTAAAGCTGAGGATGAATTCATGACGGAAGAAGAAGATACTCCCACATTTATCTATGTTAACAGGATAATCATGTGGATCGGTATCGCCATGGGAGTTTTAGTAGCTTTCCTTATCATAAAGAGGATCATTTCAAACTTCCATTTCGCAAGGAATCGAAAATATATAATCCGAAATTCAAGAAAAAGAAGGATGTAACAGTTAGTATGCGACTTAGAAATATACCCGGAGCCGGGGATGTGATAGAAGCAAGTTCATATGTTATCCATGACCCGGAAAGTGCGAAAGGATGCTGGGAAACCCTGTTTCCTAAGATGCAGCCGATCCACATTGAAATAGGTATGGGCAAGGGCCGTTTTATCATGGACATGGCAAAGGCTCATCCCGATATCAACTACGTAGGAATCGAAAGATACTCAAGCGTTTTGTTAAGGGCACTTCAGAAAATGGATGAACTTACGGAGAAGCCCGAGAATGTCCGTTTTGTCTGTATGGATGCAAAAACAATAACCGATGTCTTCGCCGAAGGCGAAGTTGACAGGATCTACCTTAACTTTTCAGATCCCTGGCCCAAGGACAGACATGCAAAGAGGCGTCTCCCTTCAAGGCAGTTTCTGGAAAAGTACGATAAGATCCTTAAAAAAGAAGGTACTCTGGAATTTAAGACCGACAACAAAGATCTTTTCGACTTTGCCGTTTCCGAACTTCCCGAAGCCGGCTGGAAAGCCAAAGAGATCACATACGATCTTCATAATGATCCCCGCTTAAACGAAGGAAACATCATGACCGAGTACGAAGAGAAATTTTCTTCCATCGGAAATCCCATATGTAAATACATAATCTTCAGATAAAAAAAGAACCATCATTAAGGCCATTGAGATCTACCCACAAATAGACTACTCGTAAGTAGACTACTTATAAGTAGTCTATTTGTGATATACAAGGAAGTCAATATAAACGTCTCTTTCCATTTGATTTATGCCTGTTGCTTTGTTATTATACTTCTGTAAAAATGTTTTCGGTTTTAAAGGGGAAAGGGGTTGACAGGTATGTCTATTTTAATTATGAATGACCGTCGTACTTTTGGTTGCTACTCCAGAAGTTCGGCGGTTTTGTGCGTTAAAAAAGCAATTCACATTATTGATGGCGACAATATTAATCTACAGGAGAGTAAAGGAGAACGATCATGAAAAGAAAAAGGGGAATCATTGGAAGGCTTCTGGCCACAGCAATGGCAGCCGTGCTGCTTGTAAGTTCAATGCCGGCTAATGTCTATGCTGAGGAAAAAGAAGATGTGTCTTTAAATGAATACTTATCTTCAGAAGAAACACTTGAGGAGTCCGAGGCAGAAGAAATCTCCGATTCCGAAGAAATTCTGATGCTTGACACCGTGGGGACTCTGTCAGGCGAAGTCTTTGCCTCTGAACTTATAGATGGTTGCAAATACTATCTCATAGGTGACACAACTATCATTATCCAAGAAAATGATAATAAAAAACTCGGCAACATACATACCTTAAACAACGAGCAATATTGTCTGACATTTAAGGGAAGCAATAAAGGAAAACTGACATTTACAGATAATATCTGTAACAACGATTCTTATTTTTCTGATAAAACTCCTCTGAAGATTGAAGGCGGTACCATTGAATGCCTTTTTCTGCGTAGCGCTAGTGATATCATAATCACCGGAGGGCGTCTTAAAGCTCAGATTATCGAAGCCCTGGAAGGTGCAAGTATAGAAATTCAAGGCGGATATATTGAATGTTCAAACGGTATCACCAGTCTTGGAAGCACTTTATTCGGTAAGAATATTACGATCACAGGAGGTGAGGTTTACAGTTACAGTCGTTTAGACACCGCTTATAGTTATTACGGACCTGCTGCCATAGAAGCTACAGATACCCTGTCGATCACCGGAGGTTTTGTATATGGTGAAACAACCTATTCGGCTGAATATGATTCTGCCGTCACTTATGGACTGAGGGCACCCAAATATATTATTAAAGGTGGTGCCTACGTCACGGCGAAAGCACCGTTGAGTACTTACAACAAGTACAGCACTGCTTTTGCAGATGGAACTATCACTACAGAGGACATGGCTATAACAGACCCCACTACGAATGAAAGTGTCACAATAAGCGATGATGGCACCAAACTGATCGATGTCGACGGAAATGTTGCTAAGGAAGTACATTTTGAGCCGGCAACCATTACTTATGCCATAACAACAGATAAATCAGACGGTGTCACATTTGAAACGACCGGGCAAGGAGATGCTGCTCCGTTCGAAACCATAACCGTTAGTAACAGTGCTTCCGGCCCTGTTACTCTGAAAAACGCCTTCCTCAAAACCGGAACTTCCTTTGAAATAAAAGATTTTTCGGAAACCAGACTTTTACCCGGGGGAACATTTACTTTTACTGTCAAACCGAAGGAGCTTTTACCTAAAGGATCATACAAAGATACTCTGACCATTACAACGGACATGGATGATGTTACTGCAGTTATTCCTCTCTCTTATACGGTCAATCAGGGAGTACGGAAGCTGCAGGCCTCCCCTAAAACCCTTGATTTCGGCACATATAAGCGTGCATATGACGGCACCTATTCCGTTACAGATAAGATAGTAACGATCAAAAACACAGGCACCTCCACTGTTACCTTGGATACCACGGTTACCTTGGATGATTATGAGATAACTTATCCGGCTGATACAGAGCTTGCAGTAGACGAAACTGCCGAGCTTACCATCAAGCCCAAAACCGGCCTGGCAGTCGGAAATCATGATGCTGTCCTGTTTTTTAAAACGACAAATGGCTTACAGGAAAGCGTGAACCTTAAACTGAATGTAGTTGATCATGTATACAATATCACAGCCGATAAGGAAAAACTGGATTTTGGGCGAAAAACAATCGGCTACGAGAATGCTCCTGCTGAAAAGACGATTAAGCTTACCAATAAAGGAACTGCTGTTGTAACGCTGATCATGCCGACAAGCATCTCTTTTGATATTTCGACTACAGCAGAGGATCTTAGTATCGCACCCGGAAAAAGTATTGATTTAAAGATCAGACCCAAGATCGGACTTACTCATTCTTTTGATGAAAATCTTGAGATAAGTACGCTTGAAGGTGCATCTTCTATGATACGTCTCCTGTTTGATGCGGAATATTTCCTGTCGGGATATGTAAACGCCTCTGATCTAGTGGATAACGCGCGCTATGTATTGGCCGGTGATACGACCATCAATATCGAAGCGGGAGATGATAAGACCATTGATAGTATATCGGATGAGTCTACTTACAATCTAACGATCCGGGGAAGCAATGCCGGTAAACTTAAAGTCAGCGGGGATGGCGGTATAGATATCTTTTCAGGTACCTCCGAAGATGGAAAATTCAAATATAAGAACAAACTGATCATTACAGGCGGGACACTGGATTGTCATTGCCTTATTTCCAACGGCGATATAATGATCCTGGGCGGAAAGATATATGCGCATAAATTAGATTCAGACCAGGGAGATATAGTCATAAGCGCAGGTTCTGTTTCAGCACTCATCTATGATGATATAGCAGCTATAGACGGAAAAAATGTGATAATTACCGGAGGAGAACTGTATTGTGAAAGCTATGCATCTACGAGGGATAAATCTTCTGCTACTATCTGGGCAGACAAAAGCATCTCCTTTAAAGGAGGCTACGCTAATGTCATAAACAAATATGATCTCCCGGGAGATTATTCTTTTGCACTTAAATCACCTGAAATTAGCATCGGAGAAGACGCATTCATAACAGCAACTACATCTAACGGCAGTGAAGCGATCTATACCGACAAAATCACAGTCGCAGACTCTTTAAAGGCAACCGACCTTGTGACGGGAGAGACAGTAATCGTTGCTGCTGAAGGCAGTGAGCATGGGGGACATCTTATCAATACAAGCGGAAATCTTGTAACAAGTGTCCGGTTTGAGAAGGATGATACCACCACCGATCTGACGCTCAGTACATCCGAAGTGGATTTCGGTACAATGTATGAAGGCTTTGAAGTTCCTGCTGCCCGGAAGATCCTTGTGACCAATACGGGAACTGCACCTGTGACTTTACCCGCAGTTACTTCTGACACCGATGATTCACATTTCTCCGTGGGTTCTTATTCGGATGATATCCTTCTTCCCGGTCAGTCAGCTTACTTTACGGTTCAGCCAAAGGAGACTCTCAGAAAAGATGCATCTCCTTACAGAGAGACATTATCCATAGATATGACAAGTGTCGGTGGAGACATATACACATTCACAGCCTCTGTTAATGTGGAAACAGGCTTCTATAGTTTTGAGGTCACTCCCGATTCTCTTGATTTTGGTACATTCCCTAAGGGATATAAGGCAAGCGGCGTTCCCACGCAGACTGCCACGATCACCAATACAGGTAATGTCCCTCTGGAGATAGACAATGATATATCCAAGACAAAAAGTGAAGAACCCTTTGTTTTAGATGACCTTACTACATACTGTCTTGCTCCCGGAGAGAGTACGACAGTGACTATCAGGATCGCCGAAGGTGCCGATCTTTACGAATATGCCCGACTTAATGATAATAATGAATATACCATAGAGAAAAATGCTGATATTTCATTTAAGTGCGGAGATATGTCCACAAATAGAACGATCACACTAAGCTGCCACATCATCGATCCCGACGAAGACAGCATCTGGATCGAAGCGATACCTGCGCAGACATATAACGGCACCGCACTTAAACCCGCAGTCAATGCATATTACCGTGGCGTGAAGCTTAGTGCCAAGGATTATACTGTAAGCTATAAGAACAACACCAATGCATACATATATGCTTCGGGTGATACTGATTTCAACCCTGCCAAAGCACCTTCTGTGACTGTTAAGGGCAAGGGCAATTACACAGGAACTGTAACGGAATACTTCATCATCACTCCCCTTGACTTAAGTCAGGCAACGGCTCCCGATCTTACCTATGCATATACCGGTAAGGCTCAGTTTGGTAAGACGAAAGTCACATATCTCCTTAACGGTAAATCAATAACCCTTAAGGAAAACAAAGACTATTCATACGTATGGGAATCAGGCAAAGATTATAAGGCTCCCGGAACATATACGACAACGATAACCTCCAAACCGGGAAGCAATTATGTCGGCATAAATACCTATCAGGAAACTATCACTGAAGAAGGTGAGATCCTGATCTCAACGGTAAAGGTACCTTCTATACCGGATCAGAAATACACCGGTAAGTACAAAGTACTGAGCGGTATGCCCGTCGGCGACAAAGAAGAACCTGCCACAGCCAAAAACGGAAAGGCTTTCGATTTTACCCTTAAGAACAAGGCAGGAAAGGCTCTTAACTACGGTACGGACTATACTCTTACCATCGATAACAACAAAGAGATAGGTACGGCAGTAGTGACCATTTCAGGTGCGGGTATTTATGTGGGCTCACGCACAGTCACATTCAAGATCACCGGCACAAAGCTCTCATCACTTAAGACGGAAGGCTTTGTAAAGAGTGTTCCCTACAACGGAAGGCTCCGCCCTCAGGCCATGCAATTCTATTATGTTACAGGCAAGGGTAAAACCGCAGTCAGGCATTACCTTTATGAGGATATCGACTACACTGCCGCGTACCGAAATAATATAGAAATAGGTACAGCCACTGTGACCTACACAGGCATCGGAGCATATACCGGTACTGTTACAAAAACCTATAAGATCACAGGAACGGATATTAAGAAAGTTACGATCCCTAAGAACTTTGGGGCAACCACCGGTAAGTTCGGAGACATTGTTTATACAGATGAGCAGTGCTATGACGCTAAGAAGGGCAATTTCATATATACGGGAGGTGCCTTTGAGGTGGCGGGTCCCGCAAATGCGGAAAGTTTGGCCGATAATTACGGCATTCAGCTCTATAGCTATGACAAAAAGACGGATACTAAAACATATTACCGAAACGGTGTCGACTATATTGTGACATATAAGAATAACACTGATCCCGGCAAAGCGACCGTGACATTTACAGGTATCGGACGTCTGTCGGGAAGTGTGAGCAAGACCTTTAATATCTCACCCTACAATATAAAGGATAATAAGGGCAATCGTATAAGCGTGGAACTAAACGGTGGCCCTGAGTTTAAGTATGTAAAGGGCGGAGTACAAGCAGACTGCACCGTTACTTACACAGGTTTTGACCCTGAAACTTCTTCATGGCTTACAACTCCTCTTAAGGACTGTACCAACGATAAGAAGGGAAGCGGTTATGTCCGCAGTTACAATAAATATACCAATATGGTATCCACGGCAAACAAGAAAGCTGCTGTCATCATTAAAGGTAAGGGATCGTTTACAGGTACACTTGCACCCATCGAATATATCATAAACGGAGCAGATATCTCTACCGATGCCGCCATCACGGCAACTGATATCGCATGGCAGGAGAAGTCCGGGATCTGCAAGCCCCAAATAAACGTCATGGACATAAATTCCGGAAAGGTGCTGCAGGCAGGAACCGATTATAAGAAGGCCATCAAGTATACATATAAGAATGCAACAACGATCAAAGAAAAGGGCAGCACTGCTTTAGTAAGCCGCGCAGCCGGAGATGAAGTAAAGGATAAAGATATCGTTCCAAAGAATACGGTGATAACGGCTACAGTTACCGGAATCAACAGTTACTTCGGAACATTTTCAACCGATTTCCGCTTTATCGACAAAGACCTTGATCTGTCAAAAGCTGTCATTACCATCAAATCACAGGTCTATACCGGAAAGCCCATCGAATTAAAGAACAGCGATATCAGCTTCAAGATTAACGGCGAAGAGAAGACACTTACTCTCGGATCCGACTATGAGATCATTTACGATCAAAGCGGCTATACCAAGATAGGAACCTATACGGTAACCATCAGAGCCAAGAATGGTAATGAAAATGGCTACGGCAACAAAAAGACCGTAACCTTCAAGATCAATGCCAAATCATTTTAGTCACAAAGAAAGGGCTTCCGAAAACGGAAGCCCTTTTAAAATTCATCGGAGTGACGTGATTCGAACACGCGACCTCCACGTCCCGAACGTGGCGCTCTACCAAACTGAGCCACACCCCGATCTGTCTTTACAACAAAGGAAATTGTACCCTAGACCACTATTTTTGTCAAGATTGGTAATTCTTAAGAAACTGTCTGGTCCTTTCCTGTTTTGGATTTAAGAATACTTCGTCGGGGGTTCCCTCTTCACAGACGATACCGTCATCCATGAAAATGACCTTATCGGAAACGTCACGGGCGAAGTTCATTTCGTGGGTAACGATGATCATGGTCATCTTACAATCCGCAAGCTCCTTCATTACCTTAAGTATTTCACCGGTAAGCTCGGGATCGAGAGCGGAAGTGGGTTCGTCAAAACAAAGAATATCGGGTTCAAGGGCCAGCGCCCTTGCAATGGCAACTCTTTGCTGCTGACCGCCGGAAAGCTGATGGGGGTAATTTTCCATTCTGTCGGAAAGTCCCATCTGATCCAATAGTCCCTTTGCATGTGTTTCTATATCAGCAAGGATCTGCTTCTTGTTTTCTTTGTAATCAGGTCTCTTTTTAGCCTGCAGCTGCTTTGCTAACATTACGTTCTCCAAAGCCGTGTACTGGGGAAAAAGATTAAAGGACTGGAAAACAAGACCGAAATGAAGTCTGTTCCTTCTTATATTCTCTTCTTTTAAATATTCGTCGTTCTCTCCGTCAAAAATGATGTCGCCGTTTACCCTGATAATGCCGCTGTCGGGCTTTTCAAGAAAGTTGATACAGCGAAGAAGTGTTGTTTTTCCGCTTCCGGAGGAACCGATGATGGAAAGGACTTCGCTTTTGTTTAGGCTGAAATTTATATCCTTTAATACGCTTGTATCTTCAAAGGATTTATTGATATGTTCTACGCGTAAGATCTCCATGGTCTCTCCTATCTGAAAAAGTCAAGTTTCTTCTCGAGGCGGCTAAGTAAAACAGTTAAGATGCCGTTGAAGACGAGATAGTAAACCGCGGTGAAAAACAAAGGCCAGATGGCACCGGAAATACCCTGGGAACCTTTAAGGAAGGACTGTCCCGCCCAGATGATCTCCTGAAGAGCGATGATACGGGCAAGTGATGTGTCCTTAACCAGGGTAAGTACTTCGTTTGACATGGGAGGAACGATCCTCTTTATCATCTGAAGGAGTTTGACCTTAAAGAAGATCTCGGATCTTGACATACCGAGAACAAGTCCGGCTTCGTCCTGACCTTGAGGGATGGCCTGAATTCCCGCTCTGTAGATCTCGGAAAAATAACAGGCATAGTTGATGATAAAGGCAACGGCGGAAGCGACAAATCTGCCGCCTTCGCCACCGCCCCAGATAGGATTGTTAAGTACAAGTCCGGGAAAATAGTAGATTATCAAAAGCTGGATCATAAGGGGAGTACCCCTTACAAGCCAGATAAGAAGCTTAAAAAATCCTTTCACCGGGAGGATCTTGGACATGGATCCGAAACAGATCAGAAGTCCGAGAGGGATCGCTCCGAGAAGAGTAAGCGCAAATAATTTAAGAGTCTGTAAAAATCCCGTATTTAATGAATTAACTACTATGGGAAACTGTTCAAAAAATAAACTCACCTAAAACCCCTTTTACTGCTCGATCACAGCAGCCTGTACACCATACTTTTTAGCGGTCTCCATCATGGAACCGTCGTCATAGCTTGCCTTGAAGAATTTGTTAAGTTCTTCAACAAGATCGGATCCTTTACGGAAGCCGACACCGTATTCTTCATTATTTAAGCCGATGGTGTAGGTAAGATCTGCGTAGCTTGTTCCTTCACCGACCATAGCTGCTGCCATGAGAGAATCGATAACAGCTGCATCGGAGGTTCCTGCCGCAACTTCCATAAGAGCATTTGCCTGGCTTGAAACCTCTGTGTAGGAAAATCCGTTTGCTTCTGCTTCTGCGGCTCCGGCACTTCCTGCCTCAACTGCGAACTGAAGGGTGGATAAAGAAGCAACATCGGGATACTGATCTGCAACATCCTTGGGAAGAACAACGATCTGAGCGTTGTTGCAGTAAGGCTTTGAGCAGTCCATTGCGGAAGTAACTTCGTCAGTAAGTGTCATTCCGTTCCAGATACAGTCAACTGTGTTTCCGTTTAACTCCATAACCTTGTTGTCCCAGTCGATCTCAACGAATTCAACGTCTACGCCGAGACTCTTTGCAAAAGCAACCGCAAGATCTGCATCAAATCCGATCCAGTTACCGTTTTCATCCATGTAATCCATGGGCTCGAAGTTTGTGATACCTACCACAAGCTTACCCTTTGCCTTGATGCTTGCAAGCTCGGAATCCGAGGAAGCCTTCTTTCCGCAGGCAGCCATTGAAACCACCATAACAACACATAAAACCAATGCCAAAAACTTTTTCATAATAAAATGATCTCCTTTTATACTTTAGTGCGATAGCATATTATCACAATAAACCGTTTCTGTAAAGAAAAACGGCCATGATGGGCATAAAAAGATCCGGCAGTTATGCCTGCCGGATCCATACTGTTTTAAGTTTTATTTTGCGTCATTATAAATTCAAGGAATCTATCCTCTGAAACGGGCTTTGAGAAGTAATAACCCTGAATGAACCTGCAGCCGATCTCCTGAAGCTGCTCGGTCATTTCCCGGGTTTCGGCGCCTTCGGCCACTATCTCAAGATCGTCTCCCAAAAACATGTCCGTAAGCTTCGGAAGAATGTACTCGGTACTGTCGAAATAGCTCCAGACAATGGACTTGTCGATCTTAACTATTTGGAAAGGAAGGGAAAGGATATTGATGAGATTGGAAAATCCCGTTCCGTAATCATCAAGCGAGAAGGAAGCCCCCGCAACAAGAAGGGAATTCATCAAGGTATTCAGATCCTTCGTATCCGTCATTGCAGTTTCGGTAATCTCAAAATTGAACCTCGACATATCCACATGATATTCGTTTGCAATGGCAATGAGTTCATCAGCCAGTCCCTTGTGCATACACTGTATGGGAGAGAGATTGATCTCTATGTATTTAAGTCCCAAAGCCTCCATGTCTGTTTTGCTTATAAACTGGCAGACCTTTCGAAATACCTGCAATCCCAGACGAAGAATGGAACCGTCCTCTTCAGCTATGGGAATAAACTGATCCGGGAAGATGAGACCGTATTTCGGATGATCGATCCTTACCAATGCTTCCGCAGAAATAAAACGTGCCGAATCCCTGTCATATATTGGCTGATAATAAACCGTAAGAGAATCGTTGTCCAATGCTTCGTGGAATATATCGCGAAGCCGCTTGTTGTTCTTGATCTTCTCAAAGACATCCTCGTCTATTGAGCAAACGGCGGAAGATTCATTTTTAATCGCTTTGTCGATGGAATAGAATAAAGCTTCCTCTAGCTCAAATACGTCATCGCATTTAACATCGGGCTTTAAGGTTGCGATCCTTAACTGGAACCTTACATGATCGTCACCAAACTGAAGATCTTTTGAAAAATAATCGATGAGCCAGTCAATAAGGGGCTGCGGATCTTTATCTTTCTCCATAGTAAAAACAAAACGTCCCTGCATCATATAAAAGGGGATCGCATCCTTGATGTTGCGAACAAGCTTAATACCGATCCTGTTAAGCATCTTTTCCATTTTCTTATCGCCGTAAATGGAGCGGATATTATAGAAATTCGCAAAGCCGATGATAACCTGCTGAACTGGTTGTTTCATACGGATCCGTTCACCAACATATCGTTCAAAGCCAAAGCGGTTATAAGTCCTCGTCATCTGATCCTTGTCGTATTCGGGATTCTGCATCGACAGGAACATGATTGCGATACTCGTGCTCATTGAAATATTGACAAGAAGGATATAGGGAGTAAATGTGATCTGCCAGAAAGCACATACCAATACAATTATCGTGGAAAGATAAATACTCCATTTTTCCTTGAGGGGTATCTCGCGGCGATGAGCGATGACAAATCCCAATCCGGCCAGAATATAGATGAAAACGTAAGCATAGGAAAGGTAATAGTAGTATGCACCGCGCTGATATCCGTTTTCTTTACTTACGGTAAAAAAGATACCGGTGAATATATTGATAAGAAGAACTGCGTCCGCAGCATAAAAAGGGATCTTAAAGATATTTCCTTCGCTATAGGCCGCCTGGGCGCGCTCCCTTGCGGTAACGCGGCAGTAAAGATAAAAGAAGAAAAACAAAGCGATCATGCACTGGAAATAGAGCATGTTTGAAATCATCATGAGCCATACGGGGTAGGTTTCGTATCTAGTGCTGATATAAGAAGCGATAAGATCGGTGATAATGCACAACAGATCAACCCTTATCAGATAACCGAAGAAACGGTTCTTCAATAAGGGTAAGGATCTCTGCAGATGGTAAAAGACCATAAACAGAAACATCATTAAAAGTGCAATAAGTTCATATTGTGGATCCCAAAGCATTCTTTTTCCCCCGACTGATGCTTAAATACATTCCAAAAGTATGATTTTCCGAAAGAAAAGCATACTTAGTTAATTAAGTATACAAAAGAACACTAATCCAATTATTAACGAAAAGGCTATTTTTCGTCTGTAACGCGGAAAATATAGAATTTAAGATAGAAGCTCTCGTCCGCTGCCCATAAAATGGGATGATCGCAGGCCTGTGTGCGGAATTCGACCTGAGTCAATCTCTTATGCACCGCTTTGGCAGCCTGGCCTATGGTCTGAGAAAAGAGTTCCTCGGTCATGAAATGTGAGCAGGAGCAGGTAGCAAGGTAACCGCCGTCTTTTACAAGACGCATTCCCTTCATATTGATCTCACGATATCCCTTGATGGCATTTTTCGTAGCTTCCCGTGATTTTGTAAACGCCGGAGGATCGAGAATAACAACATCGTAACTCTCTCCCGCTTCAAAAAGCTTCGGAAGTTCATCAAGTACATCGGCGCAGCGGAATTTAACCGTATTTTCAAGATGGTTTCTTTTTGCATTTTCCGTTGCCTGAGCTACTGCAAATTCTGAAATATCAAGACCGGTAACATCGGTGGCGCCGGCGATACCTGCATTTAATGCAAAGGTTCCCATATGTGTGAAACAGTCAAGGACCTTTTTGCCCTTGCAGATCCTCTGCATCGCAAGGCGGTTATATTTCTGGTCTAAAAAGAAACCGGTCTTCTGTCCGTTTACCACATCCACCATATAATGAACGCCGTTTTCGACGATATCAACGTTTGTGTCAAATTCGGGTCCGATGAAACCCTTGTAAGGAAGCATTCCTTCCTTTTTGCGAACCGGCGCGTCGGAACGCTCGTAAACTCCGCGGATCTCAAAGCCGTCTTCTGCAAGGAGCTCTTTAAGTATGTCAACGATCATGGGTTTTAAACGATCCATTCCAAGGGCGAGAGATTCGACCACCAATACATCGCTGTATTTGTCGATCACTAGTCCCGGAAGAAAGTCCGCTTCACCAAAGATCAGGCGGCAGCAGTTTAAATCCTCAAGGGGCATTACGCTCTTACGATATTCCCATGCGTTCTTGACTCTCATACGAAGAAAAGCTTCGTCAATTACCTGATCGGCCTTTCTTGTGAGCATTCGGATACGGATCTTGGAATTTTGATTTATAAAGCCGGCTCCCATGGGATATCCGTCAAAGTCGTGGACCCTCACTATATCACCGTTTTTGAAGGTTCCGGTGATGGATTCTATTTCATTATCGTAGATCCAGGCGCCGCCGGCCTTGATGGTACGGCCTTCGCCCTTTTTTAAAACTGCTGTTGAATTGGTTATAAGATCAGTCATCGTATTTTGCTCCGTATCTTAAATAAAGCTGATTACATTTGTTAAGTGTCATTCCGATCCCGTTTGCGGCAGCAGGGATGAGAAAAACAAAATATGGAAAAACATATCTTCCGCCGGCTTCCCAAAGGAGGCTGAATAAGAAACCTCCGATAAAGGTAACGGCGATGATAAGTCCGTAGCTTTCTTTTTCCTTATAGATCGAAACTGCAAAAAATACAAGAGAAAAGAAATAAACTATGGTCTGAAGTATGTTCATGAACCACTGCATTTTAAGAGTAGTTTCTTCTTTATATAACATGTCCATGTTTTCCCGGTTTTCATCGATCAGGGGTGAAGTCATGTAAATGCAGGCAAAGGTGGGTTCCGCCCACTGTTCCAAAGCCTTGTATCTGTAGAAGCGGTAAGCGTATCCCGGGTCGTTTTTGTAGGTTTCAAGAAATGAATTAAGGTCCGAATAAGCCTTCTGTTTTGTAGCTTCTTTGTCTTGATGAAGGAGATTCCAGTCCCAGTAAACATATCCGTCAAAGAAGCCAACACCGTTTCCTTCTTCTAAAGTTCCGCGCATTCCCATAACAATCCAGTTTATGGAAGGGATCTCGTTATCGATCTTCTGTCCGGCTGCATGCTCATAGTATGCCCGGGTACCTTTCGATGCAAGTATGGGAAGAACAAGCATCAAAACCGCCGGTATCAGAAGAAGGGCCTTTTTCTTTTTAAGAGCAAATACCGCAAAAACAATGGCCAGCGCGATAAGGAAGATCAGTGAGTTTTCCTTGGCGGGAACCATGATGATCGACATCACAATAGCGATGATAATGAATTTTCTGTTTTCTGTCTTAAGCCACCTGATTGAAAGCCAGGTCACAAACAGTATCGCAAAGATGTTGAAAATATCGCCGTATACATATGTCACATAATAGTAAAGGGGAAAACAAACCGATGTCAAAACCAGTGCAGCGAGGCTTGCGCCGGGATCGGCTGTCAGTTCGTAGCATACCCTGCAGGAAAAGAAGACTGCAAGAGAAACGAACAAAGCATTCAAAAATTGCAGGAAAAAGAAGGAGTTCCAGATCTTTAAGAGAATGGCTTCTATGAAAACAAGTCCAAATTCCTGTGGATACTGTTTAAGATACAGCCATTGGGTAACATCCTTAAAATAGTCCTTTTCATTGAAATTCTGTGCTATGTGATAAACCGTTTCCTGATCATACCAGGGTGCCACTTTAAGGATTGCAACCCATGCAAAACAGATGGCAAAAACCACAAAACTCACAAAAAGGGATAAAAAGAGAACCCGCTCGTTCTTTTCTCTCATGAAAGCGGCTTTTCTGAATAACAGTTTACCCAAAAAGAAAAATACGACCGGTGTGACCGCAATGACTATTGCGCTTTTAAGCCTTGAATCAGGGCCTTCGTGAACATGGTTTGAGTGATAATCCCAAAGATCGAAGGTAAAAGTGTAGTGAATACAGTGTAAGAACAGATAGCAAAGTATCAGTAAAGCGATCACATATGCGGCTTTTGTAAGAATAGAGGCTGTTTTATTCATTAACTTCACTTTCTTTTTTCGGTTCTTCCTTCTTGGCGAAGCGGTAATAAAGGGATGTGCATGCTGAGTGAATAAAGGATACTCCCGCGCCCGAAAGAACAAAAAGCATCACAAAACCGGGAAGAGTGTACCTTCCCTTTGCTTCCCAGATGATGGAGAATAAGAAAATACCGATGAAAAAGGTGGCGATGTAAACGCCGTAACCGTATTTGTCTTTAAAGAACAGATACACAACACAGGCCAATGCACATACATAAGCGATGGTCATGAAATAATCGCAATAGTGGTTGAGCCGTTTTACCGCATTTTGATTGTACAAAAGATCCACTTCTTCCCAGGACGTTTCGTGATCCGAAACCGTCATATAAATACAGTCAAAAGTGGGCTCCAGCCACTGTTCAAAAACCTTGTATCTATAGAATTTTACAGCGTGGATCGGATCTTCTTTGTAGCTTTCAAAGAATTCCTTCATCACTTCTTTGGAATACTCGATAGCGACCTTTTTGTCCTGTCCGTTAATGGACCAGGTGTAATAATTGTAGCCGTCGTAGTAGCCGACGCCCTTTCCTTCTTCGAGAGTTCCCCTCATTCCCATGACGATCCAGTTGATGGAAGGAACTTCATTATCAAGCTTCACTCCGCCTTTAACTTCATAATATGATTTGATACCCCTTGTTGTTATAAGTGGAAGAACAACAATAAGTGCCGCAATGATCAGAGGAGTGACCTTCTTAAACCTTATAGCCATTACCGCCAAAAAGATCACGGTGGCAAGGATAAAGATAAGGGTATTTTCCCTGACGGGAAGCATGACCATGGAAACAAGGATCGCTAAAATGGCATAAAGGATCTTCTCTTTTCTGATAAATCTGATCAGCATCCATGCCACAAAGAAGCAGGCGCAAATCGCGAAAACATCTCCGTAGATGTAGCTTATATAGTAAAAAAGAGGAGTAAAGGCAGCAGTTAAGATCACAGTGAACAGTTCAGCCACGGGGTTTTCGAATATCTCGTGGGAAACACGTCCCGAAAGGAAGATGATAAGGGCTACGAAGATCGCATTCATATACTGAAAGATCCCGTAGAAATCCCAGATCCGCAAAAACAGAGACTCAAAGAAGATAAGCCCCAGCTGCTGAGGGTACATCTTTAAATACACCTCGGACATTTTGGTGAAGTCACCCTTAATGAAATTATCGGCGGCTTCGATACAGTAAGCCTGATCCCAGAAAGGCGGGATGTAAGTCTTTGAAACCCAGATACATCCAAGTACCAAAGTGACTACGGATAAACCGGCGGAAATATATAAAACCAGTCGGCTTTGCTGTTCCTTTGTATTGGAAAAAGAAAAAAGAAGTCGTACCAGAAGGTAAGAAAAGGCAATGACAATAATGAGTACCAAAAGATTTAACAGCCTTGAATCCGGCCCTTCGTATAAATACTGGGCCGAATAATCCTCAAAGTCATGTACAAAAGTATAATGCGCGGCATTTAAAGCCAGTATCGCCAGAATGACCGCAGCAATGGCATATGCGATTTTTGATAATGCGGAAGCTGTTTTTTTCATAACAATAATTTATCACTTGGGAGTGGTACGTGCAATCACGAAGTCCTAAAGTATAGTAAAACGTTTCATCATACGGATTATTTACATTTTCAGACTTTATGATACAATAAGCAGGAAGAATTGGTAAAACAAAAAACCAAAGGGAGAGGATCCATGCCTAAGAGAAATTCGGACAATTTCATAACCATCAAAGACATTGCGGCCCTTTGCGGCGTTTCAATATCCACGGTTTCCAATGTTATGAACGGTAAAAACAACAAGGTGAGCAAGGAGGTTGCGGACCGGATCCTTGCCACCATGGAGGAGACGGGATACAAACCCAATTACCTGGCCAAGAATTTAAGAGCTTTCTCCACAAAGACCATCGGTGTCATCGTGGAGGATATGATTCAGTTCACCACTTCCCCCATAGTTGAGGGACTCATGCAGTGTACCGAGGATGCGGGCTACAGCGTTGTCATTGAAAACATGCGTCTCTTCGGAAGGTGGAGCGACAAATGGATGCACAACGATTCTTTGTACAAATCCGCACTGGCGGCGGTAATGAGTAAGATGGATTCACTCCATGTGGACGGTATCATCTACATTGCGGGTTACGAGCACGAAGTCGTATTAAAGGGCCGGCCCGAAAATGTGCCCACTATTGTTGTTTATGCAAGCAATCCGGATCCTTCGATCCCATGCGTCAAGTTAGACGATGAGGACGGAGGTTACAGAGCCTACAAATATCTCCATTCCATGGGACATCGAAAGATCGCCATTATTTCAGGTGAAGCGGGAAACATCCATACGGTCAACCGTCTTCGGGGGATACAAAAGGCCATGTTCGAAGAGGGGGTATTGTTCGATCCATCCTTTGTGATTTCTCAGACCTGGAACAAGGAAGGCGGATACCACGGAATGAAGGCACTTGACGGCAAGGATATCACTGCGGTGATCTGCTTTTCGGACCTTATCGCATCGGGAGTGTACGAGTATCTCCTGGAGCACGATCTAAAGCCCGGGAAGGATCTTTCCATAATCGGATACGATAATCACGAGGTTTCACAGCTTCTTTATCCAACCCTCACCACTATTTCCCTGGCACTTGAGGATTTGGGCAACACCGCTGCATCCTGGGTAATCGACAAATGTGAAGGGCGGGAAACGGAGCACAAAGACAATTTGGAGATCCGAATTCCCGGAGAGCTTGTGGAGAGAGATTCGGTAGTGAAGCTGTAAGGGATCCTTTTGTAATGTAGATAAAATCGAAAACTATAAATCGGACTGTCGCATTTGGCAAAATCTGAGTCAGATCAGTTTGCCCGGTGCGATGGTCTTTTTGTTTATTGGGTGTAACGTTTTTGTAGGTTAATCGATTAAGTTGTGCAGAATAAACAAAATCGATTCGAGATATATGGAATGTTTTAACTATTGACTATAAAAAGTGGTGCAAATATAATACGTTTATGCAAGGTAAAACGATACACCTACAAACATAATATAGGAGGATGTGAAAATGGTTATGAGAAAACGTTTATTAGCCTTGGGTCTTGCAGTTGCAATGTTGGTAGCTTCCTTTACCGGATGCGGCAAGAAAGATTCTGCCAATACAGACAGTTCTAAGACCTCTACGGTAAGCGAAGCAACTTCCAATTCCGGAAGTGATGCAGCTTCCTCGGTTATCGAAGCAAGAAAGGAAGAAGCAGCTAAGACCGGTAAATATCAGAAGGTTGTTGTTTCTTTCTTTGACTGGACAGGAGCTCCCGCAGGTCTTGACAGAGTAAATGCAGCCATCAGCGAGCATACGAGAGAGACCCTGGGACTTGATGTGGAGTTATTGATCATCGACTCCGCAGCATATACAGAGGATATCAAGCTGATGCTTTCTTCGGGAGAGCAGGTTGACCTCTTCTCAACATGCGGACCCGGATATATGACCTGTGTAAACAACGGTTATACAGCAGATCTTGAAGAGAATGGTCTCCTTGCTACATACGGTCAGGAACTCAGTCAGCTTATCAGACCCGAATATCTTGATGCCTGCAGAGTTGGCGGCGTGCTTTACGGAGTTCCCCCCATTAAGGACTATGCGATCCAGACAGCAACGATCCTTATCGGTACCGAATATCTTGAAGGTGCCAATTACGACCTTTCCAAATTCGAGACCGATGAACTGGGATATTACAAGGCTACATGGGATGATGTTGATGCAATGTTTGCAGCTATCCACGAAGCTTTCCCCGACAAGACGGTATTCTCCACACAGGACAACCTCTTAACACAGGGAAGCTGTGTAGACAATATCGCAGGTGACTACTTCGGAACATTACTTGATCCTTCAAACAGCCTGACTATCGAGAATGTTTATGAATCGGATCTTTTCAAAGAGTGGGCTGACAGAGCTTACAGATGGAATCAGGCAGGATTCATTTCAGGTGATGCTTTAAGCGACAAGACCGGTGCTTCCGCAAGGATCAAGTCCGGCGCTTACATGGCAATGATGTCTCAGGCTAAGCCTGCTTACCAGAACCAGATCAACGGTGAATGCGGAAGATCAATGACGATCTTTGATGTCGGTGAAAGCTTCATGTCTTCATCTGCAGTATCCGCTTTCCCCTGGTGCATGAACCAGGCTACCGAAGATCCCATTGCAGCAATGCAGGTATTAAATGCACTTTACACAGATCCCGTTGTAGCAAATCTTGCTTGCTGGGGACAGGAAGGTTTTGAGTACAAGGTAAACGACGATACCTCCATCAACTGGCCCGACGGTATCAACGCCGACAATTCCGAATACTATCCCAACGTTCTCTGGCTCATGCCCAACCAGTATGCAGCTCATGTATGGGAAGGAGATCCCGTAGACGTTGGTGAGCAGACAGCCAAGTTTAACGATGAGTGTCCCGTAAAGTCCAAGGCTTTAGGATTTACCTGGGATAACAGCGATTACGTTACAGAGTTCACCGCTTTAAAAAATGCTTACGAAGAGTTTGGTCCTCAGGTAGTATACGGATTTGTTGATCCCGCTACAGGACTTAAGCAGTTAAACGATGCTTTATACGCCGCAGGTCTTGAGGAATATATGAATGCCAAGCAGGCAGCACTCAGCGCATGGGCTGAAGAAAAGGGCATCAAATAATCCAATAAAGCTTTGAATGATCGATCTTAAGAGCCAGCTGAAATCAAGGCTGGCTCTTATATTAGAAGATGGTGCAAAATGAGTAGAAAAAAAGAATCCTTAAATGATAAAAAGACACTGAAAAAGCGTTTAATACGATATATTCCCCTCTACATCATGGCTCTCCCGGGACTCATATATCTGTTTATAAACAACTATATGCCCCTTCCGGGACTGGTGCTTGCCTTTAAAAAATATAATGCCAAAAAGGGTATATTCGGATCCGAAAATGTGGGCTTTAAGAATTTCAAATACCTTTTTGCCACTAAGGACGCTTTTGTTATTACGAGAAATACGATCTGCTACAATCTGGCTTTTATTGTTGTTAATACCATACTGGCCATTTTTGTAGCCATACTCCTTTCCGAGATGTTATCGAAGTTAAAGAATCTGTATCAATGTCTGATCCTGTTGCCTTATATGATCTCCATGGTAATAGTAAGCTATCTGGTCTATGGGTTCTTGTCCACGGATAACGGATTTTTAAACAATACTCTCCTGCCGCTGTTTGGGAAGGATCCCATCAACTGGTATATGGAGAAAAAATACTGGCCCTTTTTGCTTACATTTGTTAATGCCTGGAAGGTCGTGGGATACAATTCCATAATCTATATTTCCACCATCCTTGGCATTGACCGCGGTATATATGAGTCGGCGGCCATTGACGGAGCCGGAAAATGGATGCAGATAAGGAAGATCACGATTCCTCTTTTAAAGCCTACGGTGATCATGATGACGCTTCTTGCCATCGGCCGTATCTTTTACTCGGATTTCGGCCTCTTTTATCAGGTTCCACAAAACCAGGGAGCACTTTTCGCAGTGACAAACACCATTGATACCTATGTATACAGAGGACTTTTGGAGCTTGGTAACATGTCCATGGCTTCCGCTGCGGGTCTGTATCAGTCGGTGGTGGGATTTGTACTGATACTTGGAGCCAATTTCCTTGTACGTAAGTTTGACAGAGACAGTGCTTTGTTTTAGGAGGAATGTGACAGATGAAAGACGAGAAAAAATTTCAGATCCTTGCCCATGCTGTTTTGATCCTTTTGTCGGTATGTGCGATCCTTCCCATGGCACTGATGATCATCAGTTCATTTACCGACAACGATCTTTTAATTGCTGAAGGGTACAAGTTTCTGCCTTCAAAATGGTCGGTTTACGCATACGAATATATCTTCAGCACAGGAAACTCCGTAGTCAGGGCTTACGGCGTTTCGGTCCTCCTTACATTAGTGGGAACCCTGCTTTCTTTATCCATAACAACAATGCTTGCTTATGCCATATCGAAACCCGACATTCCGGGAAAGGGGATCATCACGTTTTTTATTGTTTTTTCAATGCTTTTTAACGGTGGACTTGTGCCTACATATATGATATATACTAATGTTTTCAGTATAAAAAACACCTTTGCGGCGCTTCTGATACCGGGACTTTTGATGAATGCTTTCAACATCATGCTGATGAAGTCGTATTTTGTGTCCAGCATTCCGGCGGAGATACTGGATGCGGCATATATCGACGGAGCGGGGGAAACGGTGACGTTTCTGAGGATAGTCATTCCCCTTTCGAAGCCCATTCTTGCGACCATAGCTTTGTTTGCGGGGATCGCATACTGGAATGACTGGATGAACGGATATATCTATATCACAAAAAGAACGGATCTTTACTCGGTCCAGAACCTTTTAAACCGCATGATGCAGAATATACAGTTTTTGTCACAATCAAGCTCCAATGTGCAGAATGCAACTGCGGGACTTGCGGCCATTCCCCTGGCATCGGTGAGAATGGCGATGGCGGCGGTGGGAATCCTTCCCATCCTTGTGATGTATCCTTTTGTTCAGAAGTATTTCGTGAAGGGTATCACACTTGGCGGTGTCAAAGGTTAAAATACTATTGAAATAGGAGAAAAGATGACCAGACTATTTATCAATCCCAATCACAGGTTGGGGCACATCAATCCTGAACTTCAGGGACATTTTTCCGAGCATCTCGGCAGATGTATTTACGGAGGATTGTTTGTCGGAGAGGATTCCGACATTCCCAATGTCAACGGTATGAGATGCGACGTTGTGGAAGCATTGAAGGAGATGAAGATCCCGGTCCTTCGCTGGCCCGGCGGCTGCTTTGCTGACGAATATCACTGGAAAGACGGTATCGGCAAGAAAGAAGAAAGAAAGACCATTGTAAATACACACTGGGGCGGAGTGGTTGAAAACAATTGCTTCGGTACCCACGAGTTTATGGAGCTTTGCAGACAGTTAGGCTGTAAGCCCTATGTAAACGGAAACTTGGGAAGCGGAACAGTTCGCGAGATGAGTGAATGGGTTGAGTACATGACCTTTGACGGTATCTCTCCCATGGCTGATCTTCGTAAAGAAAACGGACATGAAAAACCCTGGAAGCTTGATTACTTCGCAGTAGGTAACGAAAACTGGGGATGCGGCGGAAACATGCTTCCCGAGTATTACGGAAATCTCTACAGAAGATATTCAACTTATGTAAGAAATTACAGCAAGGACTATTCCATATACAAGATCGCCTGCGGTCCCAATGCCGGTGATTTTGACTGGACAGACAAGGTAATGAAGACCTGCTTTGAAAAATGCGGTCCCAATCATGGATTCATGGACGGGCTTTCCCTTCATTACTATACCGTACCCGGACCCTGGGACCACAAGGGATCCGCAACGGACTTTGATGAAGCAAGCTACTATGTAACTCTTAAAAAGACTCTTTACATGGAAGAGCTCATCACCGGACACACTGCCATAATGGACAAATACGACAAGAAGCACGAAGTAGGACTTATCGTTGATGAATGGGGTAACTGGTTTGACGTTGAACCCGGTACAAATCCCGGTTTCCTCTATCAGCAGAACTCCATCAGAGATGCGCTTGTTGCAGGAATCAACTTAAACATCTTTAACAAGCACTGCGACAGAGTCAAGATGGCAAACATCGCTCAGCTTGTAAACGTTTTACAGTCAGTGATCTTAACAGACGGACCCAGGATGGTTAAGACACCTACATATCATGTATTCAACATGTACAAGTATCATCAGGATGCGGAGCTTGTTGAAAGCTATGTTGAGACAGAGCTTGTGGGTATAGATGAAGAAAACAAGGTTCCCAACCTTACGGAATCTGTATCTTTGGACAAGGACGGTTATATCAACATCACTCTTACAAACCTTTCCGCCGACAAGTCATATGACATAAACGGAGTATTGGTTGAAACCTGTGTTGATTCGGTAAGTGCAAAGATCCTTTCCGGCAAGATCAACGATCACAACACCTTCGACGATCCCGACAAGGTCGTAGCAAAGGACTTTACCAACGTATCGCTCAAAAACGGAAATCTGGAATTCACGATTCCCGCAGCCAGTGTAATGCTCCTTCGCGTTCACACAAAGTAACATAAACCCTAACACCTCCGTCCCGGGGGTGTTTTTCGTGGGGTAGAAACGTCCCTATTCCACATTCAAAGTGATAATCGCAACAACCGACGGGGAATGGGAAAAAGAAGCCTGAAAAATACGGACCGGGATTCCGGTCCGTTTCTCTCTCTCAGCTGTTTTTTGATATTGCCCTTATACTTTCAGTCCGCCTTCGGCCACGGCGCGAAGGATTTCGCCGACACTCCAGGCCTGGGTGTAGCAGCCGCCGCTTATGTGAGGCGGATCGCCATCGAAGACTTCGGCGATGCCGCCGATGCAGCCTTCGTTTAAATGCTGCTTAAGGGGAGCAAGCAGTAACTCTGCGGTTTCTTTTTGATCGGGATAGACTTTCAAAAATGCGGTGATGAAGCCGCCCATTATGAATGCCCAGGCGGTTCCCTGGTGATAGGCTTCATCCCTGGCGGAGAGCTCACCCTTGTATAAGCCGTGATAATCGGGATCATCCGGATCAAGAGTCCGAAGTCCGAAATCGGTATATAACTTCTTATATACAGTATCCACAACACATTTGGCCTGATCTTTCGAAAGAGCACAGAAGGGAAGGGAAACTGCCCAGATCTGATTGGGCCTTATCCTGTCATCATCGTAGATTTCTCCGGTTTCCATGGATTTTTCATCCACTACATCGTAGAGACACTTCTCAGCTTTATTGTAAAATCTCTGTTCAAAGGAATCCCTAACGATATCAACCAGCATACTGTATTCAGTATTTGCCGACTTATCCCCAAACCTCTTTGACAATTCCTTCATTATACACAGAGCATTGTACCAAAGTGCGTTTATCTCAACAGGTTTTCCGTGTCTTGGCGTCATTACTTTATCGCCGACGCGCACATCCATCCATGTAACCTGGTCCAGATCGTCGCCTGCGCGGATCAGCCCGTCCGCATCCATTCCGATGGAAAAGTCAGTTCCGTCCTTATAGGCTTTGATGATCTTCTTCATACAGGGATACAGTTCTTTTTCCACAAATTTGTAAGCTTCTTCTGACTTAACATATTCAAGATATTTGTGCACACAGTAAAAGAACCAAAGGGACGCATCCGCCGTGTTATAGATGGGTTCGCAATCCTTATCCGGGAACATATTGGGCAAAAGGCCGTTCTTTTCATATTCAACAAAAGTCCTGAGAATACTCTTTGCATCCTCAAACCTTCTTGTCACAAGTGTAAGTCCCGTAAGGGAGATCATGGTGTCCCGGCCCCAGTCGGTAAACCAGGGAAGACCGGCGAGTATTGTTTTTCCTTTGGTGGAAGCCCGCCTTACGATAAACCTGTCCGCAGCGGCAACAAGGGATTTTGAGAATTTATCCCGAACTCCGGAGTTTTCGATGAGGATATCACATCTTCTTTTTGCCGCCTTTATGGTCTTTGACGCATCGCGCTCAAATTTCTTCTCGATGGTAAAAACAACACTTACGTCCTTCTCAGTCTCCTCCGGAATGCTCACGTCGATAAAGATGGGCATATATCCCGTATCGGAAGAGCTCATTCCCGTGTCGATCTCGGTCTGAAGCTCGATGTTTTTATCATAAAGATCAGCGTCGCTGTTGTTTCCAAAGCTTCCTTCGCTTACATAAGTTCTTATAGTCAGTTCCCGGTTCTTATCGGGAGTAAGTGAAAACCCTTCTGCAGTCAGTCCCGAAACAAAAACAAGATCCTTCTTTTGTGAACCGTCATTATGATCCCTGTAATTGTAAACAGGCTTAAGTCGCAGAATCGCCTTGTCGCCTCGGTTCTTTATGCGATAGCGGATCGCCACCGTGTTCTTTTCCCACTCATAAGCCAATGTCTTTTCGATCCACAAGCCCTTTGTAAAGTAAGTAAACACCGGAACTGCACCCATGGAAAAAGAAACCTGGTTCAAAAAGCCCTGTTCCTCACTACCTTTGCTCTTTCTTCCGGAGAACAAGGAAACCCTGTTTCCGTCACGGATCACTTCCTCGCATATACGATTAACCAAAACCCGCCTGTCGGTAGGCGCGTGAAGACTAGCGATAAACAGACCATGGTGTTTTCTCGTATTCGCCCCGATAATGGAACTTCCGGCATAACTTCCCAGTCCGTTTGTTATTACCCATTCCCGCCTTATGGCCTCATCATAATTTCGCATGGCTTCCCGGCCGAAGGTTCTTTTTATTCCGCTCATATGTGATCCTCAAATGATAGATTGACTGATATTCTGATTATACCACTTTCTATAAAAAAAGAGGCATCCGCATAGGATGCCCCTTTTAAAACTGATTGATTACTTTTTCTTTTTCTTAGGCTCTGTGATCTTGTAGGTCTTTGTTACAGAAGCTTTTCCTGTTGTATCAATATTTGTTCCTTTGTATGTGATCGTGACTTCGTAGGTTCCAACGTCTAATGGCTTTGTATAAGCTACACCGGTCTTTTTCATTTTGTATGAAACGGTGTAATCTATGCCTTCCGTAAGCACTCCGTTACCGGCTTTAACCGTAACTGTGGGAGGATTACTTACTCCGGTATATTTTCTGCTCGCGGTAACCGATACTTTAAGGTTCTTTGCCTTGACCTGATTTATGGTGAAGGAAAGTCCGGAAGCGATGTTTCCGGAATAGTTACCGATTCCGGTGATGGATACGTTGTATGTTCCCACTCTAACGGGAGAAGCGTTGTATGAAACCGTATAGTCTTTATCTTTCTTTAAGGTTTTTCCCTTATATTTTACTGTAATGGAAGCATTCTGCGCATTTCCGTTATAGGTCTTAGCCTTGATCTTTGCTTCAGCAGGCTTCTTTCCGTTTACATTTGCAAGTCCTGCAATGTTTAAACGAGAGATTGTAAAGGTCCTTGAAACTGTTCCGGTATAGTTCTTTGTTCCTGTAACGGTAACGGTAGCAGTTCCTGCATTTTTGTTGTTTGAATAAGTAACCTTGTATGTAACTCCCTTAGGCATCTGAGCAGACTTACTTACCTTGGGAGTGAAGGCTTTGCCCGAGTAGGTCTCGTTTTTGATCTTTGAAAAATCAAACCATGCCGCTTTGGCTGAAATACTGTACTTAACATTGTAAGTAAGCTTTGCGGACTTGTTTCCGAATTTAACCGTGATCGTGGTTTTACCTACTTTGATGGGTTTGATGCTAAGTGTGATCGTATTTCCGGATAATGTTGCTCCAACGGTTGCAACTTTCTTATTTGAGGATGTTGCCGAAAGCTTTGGACCGGATTCAAGGCTTGCTAACTGTCCGGCACTTAATCCGGAAGGTGTTGTCTGGTTAACTGTAAGCTTGATGGTATTATCGCTCTCTGTGCCGGAAAGTACAGCATCGGGGTCTGCAAATGTCTTGTTGAGTGATGTTTTGCTATTCTCGTTGAAAACAACATTCTTAAGGTCGTAAACCGTAACATTAGCTCGTCTCTGAGCACCTGCAATGTGATATGTGATCGTAGCTGAACCGGCCTTTTTACCTGAAACTTTACCGGATTTGCTTACCGATGCAACAGTCTTATCACTTGATTCCCAGGATTTGTTAGGGTATTTTGCGTAATACTTTGAGTTATTAAGGGAAAGTGTGGTTGACTTTCCTTTAGCAAGTGCAAAGTTGGATTTATTAAGAGTAACGGTTTTCTGTGTATAATTGGCTTCAATCTTAGGATATTTAAATTTCTGTGAAGAATTAAATACAGCACCTGTTGACTGATGATGATAGTCAGTGGGATTTTCTTTTAAAAGGTACTGTTTTGAAGAAGCAGAAGAACCACTGTCGGGATCGTTCCAGGTTGAGTCAACCAGATACCAGTGATTTTTGCCATCTGCGCCGAAAGGCATCTGTACATAAACATATGCGTGATCTGCACTTACGGCATAAATGTTTGTAATTCCGGCATAATCAAGACACCAGGAAAGAGCTTTTGCATAACTTTCACAAACACCATATGTCTTTAAAAGACATCCATATTGGCTGTGACAATAATAGAATTCGGCTGTTGTTGATGCAACTCTACCATCAGCTACATCATGATCATATTTATTATTTCGGCAAAACCAGTCATCAAGATATTCTATAACACCGTAGGTTATATCGCCCTTTGAGGCAGCACTAGCAAAAGCCTGTGATACAAGTTCTTTTACTTTTTTGTTTGCATCGGAGTGAAGGGTCTTGTTGTAATAACGGGATTTCTTCATTGTCATATTGTATGTATATGACCCGTAACTCCATCTGTAGGAGTAGCTGTATCCTTCACCGATCCAGGATAACTTTACGGTATTTTGAGTAACAAGTGCGGAAAAAGCAGATGAAAATTCCGAACCAAAGATAAGGGGGCCGTTAAAGGTAAAACTGGTTTTTCCCTGATCGACCATTGCTTTCTTGGCAGCATTGAATGCTACTTTTGAATACTTATTTAACTGATTGGAGAAATAATTACCCTGACCCTTGTAGGAAAGAAGAGTATCGTACTCATAAGCTTCGGGAGCAAATTCCTCGCCTTCTTCCAATTCGATGGTCTCATCATCAAGAACACCGAAATCTTCAAAGAAATCCATGTTCTCAGATGTAAGTGAGTCATCATCGGCTTCGTTTTCAGAAACATCATTTAAGCTGATATCTTCGGATGCAGACTCATCATCATTTTCAGTATCGTTATCGGATACATCTAAAACGGTATCATTGTCTGAAACATCTTCAGCTTCCGGATCCTCAACATCGTTTTCGGAAACATCATTAAAAGATACATCGCTAAGTGAAAGAACGTTAGCAGAAACATCTGCAAGGAAAGTTTCTACCATCTCGTTCTGTGTTTCAGCTATGTAATTCATGGGAACATATGCGTGGAAGTAGATATCACCGTTTGTATCTGCTGCAATAACTACGTCTTCAGCGCGCATATCGTGAGCGTACATATCTGCGATATCTTCGCAGGCTCTGAGATATGCTTCCTGAGAATCCTCCGGAAGTGCAAGGAAGGTTCTGTTTGAAATATAGTTTACGCCTTCGTATGCAACACCGTCGGAACCGACTGCGTCCTTTGCAAGATATGCGGCGTCATAAGCTTCTGTTTCGGCAGAGAGCTCCTCGGTTTCTTCAACCGAATCCAACACAGACTCGATGACTGTGTCGTTGCTTGAAAGTTCATCGGCATATACGCCCGCAACATCGGTAAAGAGCATTGACGCTGCTAACAAAAGGGAAATCGATGAAACAAGCCTTTTGGAAAATCTGGTAAACATCAAGGTTTAACCTCCTTAATCATAAATCGTTAATACAGAGTATACAAAAAAGAACACAGGGATTTCAAGAGAAAGTTGCACAAGAGATAGCGCAAATATTGCTTGTTTTAACAAATAACGCACTTTTTGTGGATAAAAACACCGGGAGATCTCTCTCCCGGTGGATAACTGGTATACAATCATTTGATCACAAAAGTCTTTTCCAAAGACTCGATTTTTTCTCCCGTTTTCTCATTTGTGGAGATGGAAATATTACCTGTGTTGGGGAACAGTGTCAAAACAGCCACGTAAGTTCCCTTTCTTGCGGGAACTTCTTTTTTCCGGTTTCCGTTCTCAACCTTGTAATACTCGATCTTGTAATTCTGCTGTGTGGCACCTTCTATGATCTGAGGAATGACATAATCACCGTGCATCAGTTTTATATTGGGAGTAACGACGGAATCGTTTTTCCATTTAACTTTTTCCGGGCAGGAAAGAGAAAGATCTGCCGAAGCAATCTTCTTTATTTCAAATACCGCAGGTTCCATCGTTCCTTCGTAATTGTTTATACCCTCAATAACAACGGTATATTTTCCGGCATTTACGGGATTGTCGATGTATTTGAATCCCTGTTTGAAGGAAACCTTGTAATCCTTGTTCTTAACAAGAGTGGTCTTTTTGTAAGTAACCGTAACCTTGGGCTTAACCGCAGAACCGGTGTATCGCTTGGATTCGGTGCAGGTATATTCACCGGAATAAGAAAGATCTCTGGGTGTGATCTTAAATGTCCTTGTTACGGTTCCGCTGTAGTTTCCCGTACCGGAAATGGTTACAGTCGCGGTGCCTGCATTTATATTGTCCTTGTAAGATACTTTGTAGGTTACATTTTTGGGACAGATATCTGTTTTGGTAACAGCGGGTTTGTAAGATTTTTCCTTGTAAGGCTGCTCGGTATAGGGAAGCTCGTTGAACCACTTCTCATCTTCCGTATCCATCAGATCCTGCTTGACATTGTAAGTAAGCTTTGCGGTCTTTCCGCCGAATTTAACGGTGATGGTTGTTTTTCCGGTCTTTTTGGGAACGATCTTAAGATCGATGGTATCTCCGTGAAAATCACCTTCTCCGATGGAAACCTCTGCAACGCTCTTGTTGGAAGAAGAAGCAGTGGGATATTTAAGGTTTGAGTCGAAGAGATACAGACTCTGGGCCGAAACCTGCTTGTTGTTCTGGTTAACTGTAAGAGAAATGGTATCACGGTCGTTGTCCCAGCGGGTATCTTTGTTTCGGTAGGTGGCGGTGAGTGTTGTTTTTTTGTTTGAGAAGTTTAAGTTCTTAAGCTGATAAACGTAGATTGCCGTAAATACATCCCTTCCGGCAACTTCGCAGTGGATCTTTGTGTTTCCGGTCTTTTTTGCGGTAACTTTTCCGGAAGAAGAAACCGTAGCGATATTTGTGCTGTCGGATGACCACTTCTTTATGTACTTATCGTAATAGGTATTCTGTATGGTCAGGGTTTTCTTTTTCCCTACGGAAAGTGCGAAAACGTTCTTTATATTAATGTGGAGATCCTCTTTTGAATTTGCGCTGTAATTGTTTGCCGAAAGA
>JAEEIN010000153.1 GCA_016281385.1 Lachnospiraceae bacterium
AGAAACTGCGAGGTTCATTCTTCCGTTCTTCTTTCATCCGTTGATGAGAAGATCTTCAAGAAGCTTGGCATGCACCTTACATGCGAACCCAAGTATGAGACGGATAAGAAATATCATAAATATTGATGGATAAGAAATGGAACGGAGCAGCTAATGCTGCTCCGTTTGTCTTATACGGATTTGCGGTTGAAAAGCGCCAAAAGTTATGGTAAGATTTTAGCAAATTGAAAGGTTATGGTTAGTTTTTAGTATTTAATCTACTTATGGTAAGTTTTTAGATTTCATAAAAGTTATGATTACTTTTTAATCACCCAATGGAGAATGAGAAATGTCCGGAAGCAATCCCTTCACAATTACATTCGGCAAACAGCCCAATACACAGATAAACCGCTATGAAGACATTGATATTATCTTAAGCACTTTCACTTCAGAAAATCCCGTAAGCCAGACTTTTCTGATAGAGGGCATAAGAGGCAGCGGCAAAACCGTTTTGATGACTACAGTTGCCGCCAAGCTGGGAGCAAATAAGGACTGGGCAGTGATCAATTTAAACCCCGCGATGGATCTTATAAGCAGCCTCGCGCTTCGCCTGAACGATGCATGTGGCACGGCGCCCGAATTACTAAGCAAAGGATTTAATGTATCCGCTGCCGGTTTCGGGCTTGGGATCAATCCTGCAGAAAAAACTACAGACTACATCGGCCTTATTGATAAATGCTTTAAAAAGATTATCAAAACCAAAAAGAAAGTGCTGATAACCATTGACGAAGTTATAAACGACGATAACATGAAGATCTTCGCAAGCCAGTTTCAGATCATGGTAAGACAGGATTATCCTGTGTTTCTCATTATGACCGGTCTACACGAAAATATTTTTGAGATTCAGAACAACCCGTCTCTTACATTCCTGTTAAGGTCCCCAAAAATCGTTACGGGGCCTTTGAGCATAGTTCAAATAATCCAGCAATATGAAGATATTTTCAAAATAGACGAACAAAAAGCAGAAGAACTGGCCGGACTGACCTACGGCTACGCATTTGCTTTTCAGGCTCTTGGAGTTGCTTACTGGAATCATGGAAAAGAAGGCATGAAAGCCGTACTGGCAGAATATGACGGACTGTTGGATGATTTTGTATATAAAAAGATCTGGTCATCGCTTTCCGGGCGCGAACGTGATATAGTCCGCGCAATCGGAGGAGCAGAAACAAAAACCGGCGATATATTAAAAAATCTGTCCATGACTGCATCAACTTTTTCAAAATATCGCGATCTTCTGATCGATAAAGGTATTATCATTTCCGAAAAATATGGTCATGTTTCTTTGGCATTGCCGAGATTTTACGAAATTACAAAACGATATAAAAGGTAAACACAAGCGGAGTGGCCGACGGAAAATATGAAATGTAACGTCGCATACTTTTCAAGATATTTTTTGTTTATTTCAAAGCTTCCGCTAAAAGCCTTTGCAAATGCTTTCCTCTTATTGTCGACCTTATACCATTTTTCTTCAAAATAATATTATATTTGTGTTCCATCACTGGTTCCGGTATCTGTGACCAAATATTGTGAATCGATTGCTATTTTCGGAAAATTATCTTGCATTTGCAAAACTCCTGTATGTAAGGGTCTCACCCTTAAACTTAAACCATATCGGGTCCTGTACCATTCTTCCGTGGGTCTTTTTACATATTTCATAGGGATTATAATTATCCACCCCTATTGCATTAAGAAGTTCCTTAATATCAGGTCTTTTTTCATCCCAGCATCTGAGTTTAAGAATTTCCCCAAACTTGAATCTTGAGATTTTATCTGCATAAAATATCTGTTTTACCGGATGAATAACATATCTGTCTATATTTACCTCGTTTTCACCAACGGTGACCGAAGCGATAACTTCATCCTTCCACATAAGCAGAAAATCCGGAAAGATCTTTAAATCCTTATTCTCAACATTAAGTTCATGGTACAATTCGTCCATTGTCATGCCAAGAAACCTTGCAAGATTACACAAAGTTTCTCCGGATGCATCGGAAATTCTCTTACGCCCGGTAAACAGGTTATATACCGTGGAGTAGGATACTCCCGATCTTTCACTGAGAGTATGGAGATTCAATTTATATGCCAGTAATCTATTATATAGTAATATGTCTCTATTCATAAAACGATTTTATCGCAATTGCGATAAAATTTCAACTGTTCATAAAACAAGAATGCGAGGTGTATCACACCCCGCCCCAAAAATCCCTATTTATGACGTATTTTTCTAAATTTGTCCGGTAATACCCGGCAGATAGCATCAAGATATGTCCACATCCTCAGTGGCTCACTTTTAGGATAGCGAATATATTATGGCATTATAGCGGACATAATTACCATATTTTTTGAAGTTCGTAAATAGTCTTGCTAATTTGACAATACTTCCTTACATATTCCTTATAATCAAGATTTTCTGTACCTGTATAGAGCAACATAGGATACTTAGTCGTTTCATCGCACCATTTTAACCCCATTGCTTTTGCGACCACCGGATATACCGGTACCGTAGAACAGTGTTCTTCGACAGACATCAATGCAATACTATCCGGCAAAAAAATCTCTTCAATACAATCCTCCAAGGCCTCCGTATCAATGTCAAGCATAGCCAAAAATCTTTTTAAGAATTCCTTTAGTAAAACAGGTTGGCAATGATCCGCATCCTTAAACAACATCTCATCGGCATAATGCTCACGTATGAAATCACCTATTTTCATATCGCAACCATCATCCAAATGATCGATAATCGCAAGCATATTATCTAAATGCTTTTTTACTTGCTCGACAGATATCGAATCGTTAATATTACTTACGATATAGTCTGTTTCGTATCCTTCATCAAGCATGTTTTTTATTAATGCATCTGTAAAATTTATCGGTGCGTGGCGACGGTTCATAAAATGTTGCGAACCTCTAAAATATTCATAATAAGGATTTAATCGTTCATCGACCATTGATGGCCAATATAGCCTTATGCTCGACAAATTCGGAATTCTTAATATTTTGCAATCAGAACAAATTTCATCTTCAGAAAAGAACAAATAATCCCTATTTGACAGTATTATAAGTCTGTCTTCTGCGCGCGCCTCCGGAGCAATATAAAGATACGCGTAGACATCTGCCAGATTTCTGATAAAATTGTTGATTCTGGTATCCCATCGGCTTCGTAACTTGTTTGTTGCCAAAAAATGAAAAAAATATTTTTCGTTGACTTCCGGTATCTCACGCAGAAAATTAAGCATCAACTCTATTTGGCAATGTCCTGCCAAAAGAACAATTTGCTTATCTGTTATCGCTAAATTTACACTGTCAAATCCGCAAAAATCCTCTGCCCATCTTAAACCTTCTGTAGAAAGCATAAGATCATATCTGCCAAAAGCCGTCCCAAAAAGAACATAGTAAGCATTTCTGTTATTAACAACACTCCCCCACGCGTATACTTTTAGCCCTGTTTCTGCTACCCGCTCTTGCTCTGATTTCATTAACGAGCCACCCTCAGAAACATACCCAATAAAATTAAAAGTATCTTTATACTTTTTGTAAAAATCTATAGAGGCATTTGTGCACCCAAACATATATATATCGCGAGTACTGAGGTTTTTTACTATGGTTTTTTTTATCTCTAATGCCTCTGCTTTATTCATTCAACTGTCATTTTCCTTTCAAATGAATAGTTTTTAATGTCCTATTTCCGTTATGAAATCCTTTAATCCAAATATATCATTCTCGTTAAAAATCTTTTTTTCAATCCCTTCCGTAAAATATGCACGTTTGTATACTGTATCAAAAAGCTTTTCAATATAATTTCTGTCATATATGATTCGATTGTAACCGCAAGTTCTGCTCTTTGTATCGACTATCAGTTCCATGTTAGTACTATATGGATATACTATAATTTTCCCATCCCTATGATCATAGGAAAAAAATCTGCGCCAGTTTTTTCGAACATCACTGTCGATCATTCGAAATTCTTCGGGATATTCACAAAAAGAAATAACTTTTCCGTTTTCAATGCACAATATGCTATTGGTATCTTGCGCAAAAAATAATATGCCTTTATCCGTCGAAACAATGATCGGATAGACTATTCTTTTCTTTGATTTATATTCTACTTCACATACATAAGTATCCACACTTGCCTTATTAATGTCATATCGGTATATTGTATGATCATTTTGATTTGAGAGATATATGAAATTATTATCGACCGCAATTGAAGTTATTAAAAGATTATTGATTTCTGTATTTATAAATTGATATTCTTCAGAACCCATATCAAACCGAACGACCTGATTACTATTCCAAACAGGAGCATATAAATATCGTTCATAAACAGCACCTTTACAGAAAAACTTTGTAGCGCAGTTGCGAGCAGATATGTTATATAGCTGAGCTTCTGGCTTTTTTATATGTATGCACTCATGATCTTTAAGATTATACTTAACAACAAAATGATCATCTTTTGAATATATTATCCATAAAACATCTCCATATAATGTACAATCAACCCCTGTCGTATTATCCTGGTCGAATAAGCGTATGTATTCAATCTCTTCCGTTTCCAAATCAAAAATAGCAATGTTCTTTCCCGTCAAAGGAACAAATATGATCTTTCCATTCCACAAAAAAGCTTTTTGGTGAATGTTACATAACAAAACAGGTTCATCTTTAAAAATTCCAAGATGAATCATTTCAGATGTGAATTTATTATATTTAAACAACCCGTTAAAATTATTGGCTGAAAAATAAATCCATTCCCGGATTTCGACTACTGCATTAAATGTAACAGATAATTCTTTTGGAAAAAGCATCTATCCACCTCGCGACAACTAATACATTTTTCATCTTTCGTCAGAAAATGACACCTTTAGCTCTTCACAAAAGCTCATTCTTCCAAGACACATAATGATTCCTTCCATAGATAATCCTGCGCCAAAGCTTATAAGTAAGGATCGATGTAAACTATCTTTACAAAATTTGGAAAAACCTGTTCTCGCAATAGCAGCCGGTATATACGAAGAATGCAGCTTTAAACCATTGGGCATTAATTCGGCTTTTTCTAAAACTGTTCCTTTTATGACATCTTTAACATATTTCTCTTCATGGTTCTGAATATATACAAACTCACACCCATCGTCTCCCCAAACGCCGTAATCACTCTCCCTGTCTTCAGAAACTCTCTCCATAAGATATTGCGAAATAGTAAGCAGATGCTTTTTCACAAAAGCAGCAATAACATCCTCTGATTCGTGCAATTTATACACATCATATGCCTTTTCAGGATTTACGTTTATTTTGGCGGGATCCCCATTAAGTGGACGAATCCAATCCGGTGTAAGCATACTTATAGCCATAGCTTCTTTTGATTCTGAAATAACCCTGCCATAACAACCACTATCATCCTTACTTCTTTTAATGAATGTTATTGTTGCAACTTCAGTATGTGGATTATTGTCCAACATCGAATTCGGATAAATGCGATTATAAAAATCTCCCGTACAAAGAAGAACTCCTTTATCCGTGTCAAAAGTTTTTAATAACATCCCCGCCTGAATGATCCCATCAACAAATCCACTTGCCCCTTTAGCAATATCCATGCATACAACTTCTTCATCAAGTTCCAGCTGCCGTTGAATGTCACTGCTTATATTTGGAAAAAAGGCATCCGGAGTCATTGATTCGCTTAGAATTATACCAATTTCATCGGGAGCTAATAACCCCTTTTTTATTAGCTCACGCAGACCCATAACACAAACATCAGAAATATTTCGAGTACGAATACTTTCAACATCATTTCCAACTTCTGCCTCAATAGACATTATTCCTTCAATTTTTAATCCGCTAAACTTAAAATCCATAATAGTCCTTTATTGCAGTATCCATTCGTTAGTCATTTTTCCTGTGGTCGTATATCCTAATGACATAAACATCTTTTGAGAATTCAGATTTTTAACATCAACAGAACCGCTTAATACTTTAATGCCTAAATCGTTCAAATAGCGAAAACGCTCATAGCATAATGCTGCACCAAAACCCTTGCGCACATATTCTTTTGAGACAGCTGTCATTATGCCTTCGGCTGTTCCCGATCGAATATCGGTAAACATTATCGCAACAATTTTATTGTCACTGTCTAAAATAGCACACAAGCCGTTATTCGACTCAATTCTTTTTGCAACTTCTCTCCCGGGAAACTGATGAGGTTTTATATACTCGGAATCACTTAAAAAATCATATATTTCTGACATACGCTCTGATCCGATATACGAAATATAAAAACCCGACATCTCCAATGTTTTTAAATAAATAGCCACATGTTTGTTCTTTTCGTATACTTTGGGAACATCCGCTGATATCACATAAGCAGAATCATCAAGAATAAATCCGTTGTCAGACAGCATTTTTTCAAATAATTCCAACTCATTAGAATGCTTTTCTGCGATATATACATTTTTACAAAGAATTGGTTTGTCTAGTTTTCCGAATAATAAATCATCATGCGGATTCCCATAATAAAACAGATTATAAACAAAATCGTCTTCTATGAGCATTTGGATTGAATATTCACTTGAAGAATATTTAACCTTATGCGAATTAATCTTGTCCATAAGATAACCCGAACTAAAATACATGTTCGTAAAAAAAATATCTGCATTCCCTCTGATTCTCTTTCTTAAATCGGAATACACTTCAAATGTATCTAACGCTTCCATAAAACACACTTTCTTCCAAAGATTTTTGACCACAGTACTTAAAGGTCCGTAACGACAATGCCATGTTTTATGTCTCTGTTCATATTAAGTATAGCTGCGCCATATTTTAAGCCGGATCCATACCCTACTACCATAAATTTGTGATTTTCTGTATCTTCCAGTTTTTCTAATAATTCATCTATAATAATAGGATTGATAGATGCACTGGCATCGCCATATCTTTCAACCAGATTACTTGGCATCTTTTCATAAGGTATATCCAGAGCTTCCGCATATTTGTTTACTGCAAAAGAATTAGCCTGAATCACAGAATACCCGGCAATTTGCTCTTTTCCAACATCGGAATACTCGATCATCTCATTTATACATGCCGGAATAGTATTTTGAAAAAATCTGAAAACCTGATTTGGATTATCCATAAGTATTTCTGGATTAACCACGTCCTTCCCGTAAAAATCTGAAAATGAACCACCCTTCTTTTCCATCATTCGACTTCCGTGACTTTTTATTATCATAGGCATATTATCTTTCTCTGATCCATGCTCAAGAACTGTTACAGACCATGCATCTCCTCCATATTTAATCATATGGACCTGCATAGTTTGATTATTCTCGGGAAGATGGTTATATGAATCACCTGTCAGTAAGAGAACCTTTTTATCATTTTCTATATAATTCAGCAGCATTGCCGCTTCCATTAATCCGGATAGGTACCCGCAACAGCCATCCCAATTATCTACTGTATATATATCATTTGACAGTTCAAGTTTCATCTTTAAAAGATCCCCCATTTGTGGGGCATAGTAAGGTGGAGTAAAAGCCGTTACAATAATTCCACCTATCTCTTCTTTTGTAATAATATTATTACTCATCAGATAATTGAGAGCATAAACATGCATATCTAATGTAGATGTACTATGTTTCGTACGTCTTCTGCCTCCATATCCCATGGATTTCTTTATCATCCTGTTTCTGGCAGAATCCGCATCTATTACTTCATCATCAAAATAGACTATCGTTTCCGGAACAAAAGAATAGATTGCCGAAATCTTAATATTTTTAAATATTTGCTTCATGTTCGTATTATTCTTACTTTTGATTTTTCTCTATAAGTTTAATGATATCATCAATGTTGGCAAAATTCTCAGGAACTATATCCATTCCGGGAATTTTTATCTCAAATTCAGATTCAAGTAAAGATACCAGTTCTATTACATTAAAGGAATCCAGTAATTCATCCGCCAAAAAATCCGTACTGGACTCAAAGTCCCCATCACAGTTTAAAATGCTAAGCAATTCATATACTTTTTCTTTCATTTTTTACACTCCAATCAGTTGTCCTTATAATTTGTTATCAGTGTACAAAGCGCCTCGAGATTGGCAAAATTCTCAGGTATTATCTCGACAGGATCTATCATAATATTGTATGAATCTTCCAATTCTGTAATAAGTACCATCATATCGTAAGAATCAAGTAGTCCGTCTTCAATATAATTGTTACTGTTTGCATAATCATAGTCCGGATGAATTGATAATAGTAATTCCAATATCCTATTCTTCATGATAAGCTCCTTTCTAAACAGATACTATACGCTCAATAGAAAGTATCTTCTTTGCCTTGATCTTTCTTGCTTCAAGATCATTCTTGATCTCGTCAAAATAATATACCGGAGTAACTATGATAGCATCTACTTCCGGTATTTCCCCCTCATAGTCAAGCCCGAAAAGAGGAATTTCCTGAAAATAACCGGTATCACTGATTGCTTTATCCATAAGATAAGCAATCTCTACTCCACTATTCTTTACATAGTAAAAAAACAGTTCTCCCAAAGAAGCTGTCCCGTATATGGCAATCTTTGATATTCGACGTTTTCTGAAATACTCTTCAAAAAAAGCTTCATCTACATGATTAGATATCCAATGAAACATTGTGCGATTGATTGCATTAACTCTTTCAGATTCTCTGATCGCATTATAAGATCTTTCCTTATTGATCATCGAATTACGTATTATTATAAAAATACCTACAATAGAAAAAATAATGCCTTTTTTTTTCATCTGATCATTAACTCCTTTTATCTTTATACCCTACAATCCTTGCCGGATTACCTGCTACGATTGCATAATCAGGTACATTTCTTGTCACTACACTGCCTGCCGCTACAACCGCATACTTTCCGATATAAGTACAATCCGGAAGTATTATCGCACCGGTTCCAACCCAGGAATAGGAACATATCCTAACCTGAGAAAACTTTATGTGGTGAGGTCCCATCCCATCCCATCGATTTTTACGAACAGGGTGATTGTGAGAATAAACGGTAACATGATCGGACAGACGGGCATAATCCTCTAAAACTACGCCTCCGCTGTAATCAATCATACAATCGTCAGCAATCTGAACATAATCGCCTACAATCAAATCGCCACTATATGACAAATGTGGCTTTTTAAGTTTTAACCGATTTCCAAGATAAGTAGGAAATCCCATGTCAAACATGCAATGATAGAGGTCATATCTTAATTTCCACAAAAAAGTGATTCTTGCAAAAGATGATTCGGAAAAGATCATTATCTTTCTTCTTATCTCATATTTCCTAGATGAAGCGACCCATTTTTTGCTGATCTTTCTAAGCAGTTCATGTTTCTTCTTTAAATATAATTTTCGCCATTCCTTCTTTTTTTCATACTTCTTAATATACATACTATTTATTAATCCTTAAAATAATCTACGGCATCCTGTACAACAACAAAAGTTGCAACGTCATTTACAGATATTGTTCTGCCTGCTTTTTCCTTAACAATAGTTAAAAATGACAATTTGCTTAATGAATCCCATTCAGGCATATCTTCAAGTATATCCATAGGGTCCAGGACATCTCTTTCAAGATCCATGGCATCTTCTAACATAGAGATTACATCTTTTTCTTTCATGCTCATCTTCCTCCTAAATAATCGTTTGCAAGTTTCTTTCTGTCTATCTTTCCGTTATCATTGTACGGAAAAACATCCAGGCAAATATATTTTGCAGGTACCATATATTTGGGCAATACAGTTTGAAGATATTTTCTTATCTCTTTTTGTTCAATATCACCTTGATAAAAAAGCACTATCTTATTTTCTTCTTTGTGGAATGAAGCGCAGCAATTATCCACCTTAGAATTTCCCAAAGCTGCAGTCTCAATCTCACCAAGTTCAATCCTATATCCCATATATTTTATTTGAAAATCTCTTCGGCCCAAAAATTCAATTTCTCCACGCTCATTATAACTGGCAAGATCTCCGGTCCGATAAATCTTCTCTTCATAATATGGATTAAGTGGATTTTGACAAAATGCCGTTTTTGTTTTTTCCGGATTGTTCCAGTATCCAACTGCAAGTCCGGTCCCTCTTACACACAATTCTCCCGGAATATTTGGCTCCACAACTCTATGATCATCTTCATCTAATAATATTATTTCTGTGTTTCTGCATGCCCGTCCGATCGGAAGAGGATCATCGTCTTTGAATTGGCGATCTACAACATAATATGAACAAACATCGGTGATTTCTGTAGGCCCATACATATTTACATACATTGCATCCGGAACATATTTACGCCAATGATTTAACTGTTTATTCGGCATAACTTCACCGCAAAAGAGAATTCTCTTTATTCCCTCGCATTTCATTTCCGAAAGAACATCTGCATTTGCAACCGTAATCAGTGCGCTGGGCACCCAGAAAATCGTATTTATCCCATTTGAAGATACATATTCCATGAGTTTTGCCGGCCAGGGAAACAACTCAGGAGGAATAATATTCATTTCGCTACCTTTGTATAACATAGAATATATGTCTAATATCGAATTATCAAAGTAAAATGGAGCCTGATTTCCAAAAACAAATGTCTCGTCTATATGGAATGTATCTGCAAGCCATTCTGCATAATCAATTATGCCCCGATGGGTAATTGACACACCTTTTGGAATTCCCGTAGAGCCGGATGTAAAAAAAACATAAGCCAGATCCGTATCTATATTTCGATCATAATAACTGTCTTCAAGTGATAATTCGCAAATACCCTCGGTATCAATATCAATTATACGATCTGCAGGTATACCGTTTTCTTCCAGTTTTTTTATACTATCACCCACAGAAACATACAGAATTGGATTAAGCTGGTCAATTATTCCCTGTACCTTGGCAAACGGAAAAGTAACATCGGTTGGAGTATAAAAATTCCCGGAATACAATATTCCCATAAATGCAACAATGCTATTATACGATTTGGGAACATAAACCATTATTGGGCTTTTAACCGCATCAGTTTTACCTTTTATCATGCCGGCAACTTTTAATGCCTTGCTTCGTAAATCTCCAAAGGTAATACTACCTGTCGAATCTTTGATAGCAATCTTGTTCTTATACTTTTTTGCTGATTCTTCCAAAAAACATAAAACGGTGTTTTTCATTTTCGCTCCTTTATAAGTCGGATACTATATTTTCACAAAAATCCAAGTCTCCTATTTCCATATATATGGATGACCATGTAAGACCCGCCCCAAAGCCGGATAAAATGCATTTCTTTAATCCTTGTCTCATAAACTCATTTGAAACATATGTTGTGATAACCGCAGGAATAGTTCCTGAATTGGAATTACCCAATTCCTGAGTTAAATTCATGGGTACTTTTTCCTCTGGCACACCCATTGCAGCAGAAAGTTTTTCAAGCATATATCGATTTGGTTGGTGAAATAGATACCAATCCACATCTTCCTTTGATATATTTGCACGCTTACAAATATCTTCTATTGCCGGCGGAAGCTCCTTTTGAACAAAATTGAAAACGGAAGATCCATCCATATCTATTTTTGAAAACGGAAGACTGCTGGTTTCTCGGTTTATCATTTGAGGAGTCATCGGGCTCCTTAATCCACCATGTCGTATGATCAACGCCTCTCTCTGACTTCCATCATTGAAAAAGCTGCAAAAGATCCTTCCCGCTCTGTCAGAGTTCTCTATAACGGTAATGTTGGCAATGTCTCCCCCAAAATTCGGATGTTCAAGCTTCCTTCCTGCCCCAAACGGGCATCGATTTAAATTGTCTCCGGTACACAAAATGACCTTTCGTCCATCCTGTATCTTGTCTAACAACATGAACGACTCAATCAGTCCAACAGTAAATCCACTGCAGGCCTGTGGAATATCGATGCAGAAAACGTCCGTTCCCAACCCTAGTTCGCCCTGTATGATCTGACTGACAGTCGGAATAATGTGATCCTGTGACAATGTAACTACAACAATCGCTCCAATATCTTCTTTTTTTAACCGACCTGAATCAATTAATTTATTCAATCCAAATAACAGCATATCAGACACCGTTGTCGTTGCCTTAGTGCGTCTTCTTGCCCCATATCCGATTATTTTCTTTAAGCGGATTGTTTTTTTATTATTCGGATCCTCTATTTCATCTTCCATGTAAAATGTTTTTTCAGGAAGAACAGACAAAATGCCCGTAATCTTTTTATTCTCAAATTCAAAGTACATACATCCACCTAATCGAAGAGATCAAAAATGTCTTTAACCGTTTTTAATTTCACAATATCGTCAGCATGCATAAAAACTCCTTTTCTTTCCTGTATCTCTGCAATTATGGAAAGAACTGCGACTGAATCCCAGCTTTCGAAATCTTCAAGCAATGCATCCTCTAAAACTTCGTCCTCTTCTACTTCCAAAATTTCTGCCAGCACTTCACATTTTTCCTGTTTACTCATGTATTCCTCCTATTTTTGTTTTATTATATAGATTCAATTGGAAATACAGCATCCGATGATATTTTTATTATCGCTGTATTCCAAGACAATCCTATTCCAAATCCGCACAAGAAAAGTGTAATACTTTTCTTTCTGCTAAATTCAGATATATTACTGCATATACTTATGGGAATCGATGAACTTGATGTATTCCCATATTCTTCATAAGAAATCAAAACCTTATCCATGGGAATCTTACATTCATAAGCAATCCCTTCTACAGACATCTTTTGAGATTGATGAAAAACATAATAGTCAATATCCGAATCTTCAATTTCAAATTTGGACATTGTCTCCTTTATGGCATCACAAACGTCATTCATCGAAAAAAGCAAGACCGCATTTCCGTCCATAACAGTTTTCCCGCCTTTTGTGATGTAAAGCAGATCATATCGACTTCCATCGGTAAATTGCGAATATCTTATCCCTTCAGATGCCTTGTCAATCTCTATTGCTGTAGCAGTTACACCGCATCCAAACAAAAGAGCGTCTTTGCCAACTTCCTTATCTTTTGGTATGTCCCATATTGCATCACCTGTTATAAGAAGTCCTTTTCCACCGGTATTTTTTATAAGCGACCCAACTATCTCCAATCCACTTATATAACCTGCGCAACCAAGGTTGACATCAAATGCAAAACAATCCGTGCCGATTTTCAACTCTTTTTGTATGATCATTGCCGTAGACGGAGCTGACAATTCCGGAGTCTGTGTGACAAAAACAAGAACTCTTATATCATTTCTGTCCCACAACAAATTATTGATAATATTATTTGCCGCAACTGTTGCCAGTTGAGATATGGTCTGTTTCTCCTCCAGAACATGCCTTTGCCTTATTCCGGTAAGTTTGACCTGTTTCTTTGTTTTACGGTCCTCAATTCCCTCTATATAATCGTAATTATCAAAGATCATCTTCGGCACAACAGATTCGATACCCGAAATCTTTATACCTTCATATCTGCCAAACATAAGCCACCTCTCTATCCGATTCCTTTATATCCGGCCCCGAGAGTGATTGAAGTTCCTGTAATATACGAACTATTTTCGGATAAAAGGAAAAGAATACTCTCTATCACCTGTGATATCGGAATAGCGCCATAATTCTGCTTTTCTTTTACAGAATCAAGCTCTTCCTCTGTCCACTCAGCATCATCTGATGCCATCCTGGACTGAACTATTGCCGGCATAACTGTATTGATCCGTATCTTTCTTTTTGCAAATTCCTTAGACAAAGATACCACCTGCACATTCATTGCAGCTTTGCTCATTGCATATGCAGACAATCCTGCTTCCTTTAATTCGGCAGCATAAGATGAAATGCCGACAATGGATGAGCACGAATTACTTATTTTTACACTTTGAAACTGTCTGCACATCTCATAAAAGCCAAATACATTCGTTTTGAATACCTCTTCTATTTCACCGGAACGCATAACCTTAATAGGTTTTACAGGACATATTCCCGCACAATAAACCATTCCATCGAGCTTAATATCTTTATTTTTTATAGTTTCAAAAAGCCGATTGATTGAATCATTGTCACATACATCACACTGAATCATCAGATGATCCGAATCAATAAGCTTACTTACCTCTTCCAATTTTTCAATTCTTCTGGCGCATCCAATCACATAAGTATCTCTTTGTCCCGCAAGCCGAATTAACAGTTCTTTTCCTATTCCCGAAGATGCACCTACTATCAAAATATACTTCTTTTCCATTTTTACCTGTCTCCTAACAGGGTCTGTCCTGGTCGCCGTCCCCCCTAAACAGTTTCAATCCCTCAAATGATGGTTCAAACATATATATATTCACATTCTTTTTTTCGTAAGGTCTGAAATAATTGGGGATAACATTTTCTGTCATATCATCACAAGGCAGAAACCCTCCTGCAAGATACAACTCAGTATTTATTCCGTATGAATAAACATCTATAAACTCATATTCACGCTCTACCATAATTTGATCCAGAAACTGTGCCATTATGGTTATTTTTTGTTCGTCGCCGTAATAATCTATGAGCTTCCATGATTTATGTCCATCATATTCTTCTTCGCGAGTTACGATTACAGCCTTCTCGGTTTTGACATTTCCCTGAATACACCATAATTCATATTTAAACAACGGATGATCAAAATATCTGTGCTTTATATATTCATAATTTTTTCTGAAAACTGCATTTTCCAAAATTGATTCCGGAATAGTTTTTTTAAAATCATCCATATTCTTTATAGGAAAAAAATTATCCGAAGAATGAACTATCGGAGGAATAGTATGATCTTTTATATCTGCAATATGATACTCCTCCAAACTGTTTAGCCGGTAATAGTGGTCCATGCATATTACTTTTTTACCACGAATCCTTGCCAGCTCTATCGCTTTTTTCCTAAGGCCCGCACCGCCGAGATAGCGCATCGAAGTATTGGTTTTGAGATATTCTACCATTTTCTGTCCCAAAAACATCGGCGACCCTTTTCTGACTCTCCATATAGTTTCAAAACAATCCGGACAATCGTCTGAAGTATATGGCATATACCCATATATTCCATATATATCCCCATTATCATCTGAAGCTATTATAAACGTCACCTTATCATCTTTTAGGAAACTCCATTCAAAAAAGGCTCTGTCAACTGCCAGCTTGTCAGATTTACGCCAATGAACATCTATAAAATTCATAATTCCGGGGATGTCATTTTTTGTCGCATGTCGAATTATAATCATTAGGTTGCCCACGCTATTCAATATATGTAACTACATCCGTTTTCTTAGCAAGCATAACTCCATCATTTTCAGCATAGCCAAGTGCCACCATGCTCCATATAGTGTGATTTTCCGGAACTCCATATTCATTCAGAAGACTTTTTATCGGTTCCTTGTCTCGGAGTGTCATAAGCGGATTCAACCATACTGAACCTATGCCATATGAGTATGCTGCCAGCATTATATTCTCTGTGGCTACAGATGCATCCTGACACCCGTATGGGTTGCGAGTATCATTGGAAACCAAAATCAATGCAGCCGGGTTTTCAAATCCATAGCACTGAACATTATTATTTCTTGCTGTTTCAATTGTTTTTTCTTTTATGCGAAGAATCTGTTCTTGATTCGAGATAACCGTAAAATGCCATGACTGCATATTGTGCCCCGAAGGAGCATACATTCCGGCCTGCACCAGCATTTGCAATGTATTTCTATCTATTTTATCGTCCTTGAATCTCCGAATGCTTCTTCTGCCCATAATAGTCTGAATGACCGGATTCATTAACGATTCTTTTCCATGCTCCTCCCATTTTTTTCTAAGTGCTTTCCTATCGAGTTTTTTCATATTATTTCTTGGAAGTGCCTGGATTGGAACAAATTTCGCAGGTATTTTGAATTGTTCCAGCCTATCTGAAAGAAAAATCTTTAATTCGTCTTCAGAATAGCCGGCGTCATTAGGAACAACAAACAGCACGGCCATCTGTCCACTGACACCATCGGGATCGTTGACGCCTATGCATGCGCATTCTTTAACATGCTCATTATCGTTTGCTGCGTTTTCCACCTCTATGGGGGACACCTTTTCGCCGCAGACATTTATGATATCATCGGCCCGGCCGAGCATGTAAATATATCCCTCATCGTCCGTATAAACAAGATCATTGGTCACGAGCCATCCGTCAACCAGCGTTTGAGCTGTCAATTCCGGCATATCCCAGTAACCGGCCATCTGCATCGCACCCCGAAGGGCCATCCTGCCATAGTGCTCAATTCCGGTACCTTTAACATCGGAATTATCCTCATTCAGAATCTTTACATCAATGCCCTCCAGTGGCTTCCCTATGGAATCGATCTTTTCGGGGTGTCCGGAAATATTCAAAAACAATGCACCGCCGCTTTCCGTTGATCCCCATGTGTTATGAAGTTCAACATTGGGCAGTAATTCCGGAATCCTTTTTCTTAATCTCTTTTCAAGCGATCCGGCGCTGATTTCGATATACCTGAGCCTTCCGAGTATTTCCGCGGCCCTGTCCTGCATCTGTCCTAAAATAACGTCCATGGAAGCGGAAACTGCCGCCAGTCCGGTGCAATGATGTGTTTCAATGTTGTTTTCAATCTCCTTGGCAAACGAAAAACCGTTTTGGAGAACCAGCGTCGCTCCTACAAAAAACGTGGATCTCATTACTCTTACACCAAAGGAATGGTTTAACGGTAACGGAAGGAGGATCACATCACTCTCCCTCATCCCGATACCGTTTACGGTGTTGTTCATATTGGCAAGAATACACCCCACAGTCAGCTTTGCGCCCTTGGGCTGTCCTGTGGTGCCTGTGGTAAACAAAAGCTCAATAAGATCACTCTTTTGAAGGTTTTCTTTTTGGGCAAATTCCGCATATGTATCAAGCTTATAGAGCATTTTGAGAGAAACAACCCGGGTTTCGTCGCCGCATTTCTGTGTATCGCTCAGCATGGCAACCGGATGAACCAGATCCGCAATCCTCTTTATCGTTTCCGGCTTGGCGCTCTTATCTACGGGCACGGTAACTGCTCCAAGATATTGGATTGCCAGAAAAGCAACAACAAACTCCGGTTTGGATAACGCCGTAAGGATAACCCGCTCTCCCTTCTTTACTCCGATACCGGCAAGACAGGTTGCGCAATTCTTTATCTTTGCCGCAAGCTCTCCGTATGTCAGAATTTCATTCCTAAATGCCAGGGCTTTCTTTTCGTTATTATGCTCTGCGTTATGCAATACCGCATCTACAAGGGTTTGGCACATATTTTCCTCTCTTTAGCTCAATCTAGAAATCATATTGACCATTGCATCAACCGAATTGAAATTTTCCGGTACTATTTCTTCATATGGTATTATCAGTCCAAATTCCATCGAAATGGCAGATATTATCCCGACTATGGTAAGGGAATCAAGTATGGAATCATCTACCAGATCGGCATCGGTAAGAAAATCAATCTGCGGATACTGTTCTCCCAGCACTTTTAAAAGTCTCTCTTTCAAATCACACCTCCTGAATTACCTCTATCTTTTTTATATATTCGTCGTATATGCTCTCTACCCTCCCCCCGAGATTTATGTGAAGATTTATCGAAGCGGCGTTCGAGGAGGAAACATTGCCGCAATACTGCCTGCATTCATATGCGTTGCCACACTCCATCTGCTTTAACATGCCGTTATAAATCCCCCAGGCTGCCATTTTACCTCTCATATCGTTTTTTGTGACACCCAGGATATTCTCTCCGGTTCCGTCCGCCTTAAGCTCAAGAACCGTAAATCCCAGAAGTTCGGACGTATCCGGCACCTTGGTTTCAAAAATCCGGATGTTTCGTTTGGAAAATCCGTCAAAATAGCCTTTTAATGACTTGCTTGCCAGCTCCATATCGTACTGTTCATCCAAATGAAACCGTCTGTCATGTTTGTATACCCTGCACGCCAGATCATACATTGCAGTGTCCAATGAATCCGTCACGGATATGGGCATATCTATGAGCTTTTGAGAAATCGCCTCTCGGTGTGCTTTGGTATTGTTGGGATCAATCCTCATCCTGAGGATCCTATCATGAAATCTGAATCCGCATGCCTCTATTTCGGCCCTTTGCGGATCATGACAATCTCTTCTCAAAATAACATAGGTAGTTTTTGTGTAATTTATTTTCTCCGGATAATCCTCACCGCAGTCATATATGTCAATATTGTAATCTTCGCATACTATTTCCAGCATATGTCTCACTCCGGTTTTCCCAATTTAATGCTCTTTAAGCAGATCTTTTAATTGCAGACGGTCGATCTTTCCGTTTTTGTTATAAGGAAAAGCGGCTATTCTCACCACAAGCCCCGGCATCATATAGTCCGGAAGCTTGCCTGCCAGCGTACTGTTTATTACCTTTAAATCCGTTTCCTTTCCCTTGTAAAACAGTACAATCCTCTTTTTATCCTCATCATAAATACATGCCCTGGTATCGATACCGTCTATTGAATCAAGCGCCGTTTCTATCTCGCCAAGCTCTATGCGATGCCCCATGTGCTTTATCTGAAAATCTTTGCGTCCGACATACATCAGTTCGCCGCGGGAATTGTATCTGACCAGATCTCCGGTTCTGTAAACAGGATCGTTGTAACGGTCATTCAGCGGATTTTGCACGATCGAGGCCTTTGTTTTGTCGCGATCATTGTAATATCCCATGGTTACACTGCAGCCCCTGATGCACAATTCCCCTGTCTCGTCACCCTGCACCGGTTTGTTGTCTTCATTCAAAACAAGGATCCCGGTATTTTCGCAGGGATAACCAATGGGAAGAGCTTCATCGTCCGAAAAATCCCTGTCTACAATATAGTATGTGCTTGCATCCACAGTCTCACAGGGCCCGTACAGGTTTGCAAACATCGCATTCGGAACGGCCCTTCTCCAAATATTCAGCTGTTTGTTCGGCATCACCTCACCGCAAAACAAAATCCGCGTCAAATATAAGGGCTTTATTCTTTCAAACGTCCTTAGATTTGCGATTATGCATAGAGCCGAGGGAACCCAGAAGATGATACTGATGCGATTGTCATTAAGATATTCCACAAGCTTAACCGGAAACATAAACAACGAATGCGGAACGATATAATTTGTACAGCCGTTTTTGAGGGTACAGAACAAATCGCCTATGGAAAGATCAAAATAAAACGGGGACTGATTGGCAAAGCGATCCTCGGCCGTTATATTGAACTTTTCAGTCATCCAGTCCGTAAAATCAATGATTCCCCTGTGATTTACTGTGACTCCTTTGGGAATACCCGTTGATCCGCTGGTAAAAAGAACATATACCGGATCTATGTCCAGTATCTGCGATTGAATAGTATTAAGAATGGAATTGTCGATATCTTCAGTCAATAACCCGTCATATTGGAAAATAACCGAATTTCCTTTGACGCTTTCCGCAATATCCCTGTGCTCACTATCTGTAATGATAGCCACGGGATTCAGTGTTTTTGCTATGCTGTTAAGCCTGTCAAAGGGCATTGCGGTATCAACCGGAGTATAGAAATTACCGCTGTACACCACGCCCATGAAGCAGACAATATTGCGAACGCTCTTGTCCATTATGATCATAACCGGTGAACGCATTACATTTAATCGGGACAGCGCAGTCCCGATTCTTCTAGCGGTTAAATCCAATTCGGAAAACGAAATCGTTTCGTTTGAATCTACGTACGCTTCCTTATCAGGGTATTCTCTTACAGTCCTTTGTAAGTATTCCAAAACATTCCTTGTCATTTTCCCTCCAAGGGTATCATGAATTCGTCTCCATGCCCTGGAAAAACATAGCGTCCTTTAATCAGCGAGTCCAGGATTGGGCGTGAATATTCTTCATATACATTTCTTTTTCCTCCGGGCAGCGACAAAACCGGATCTCCATTGTCTGCTATCGAGTCGCCGGCAAACAGATACATATCGTCCATCAGAATGCACATACTGTCATCCGAATGACCCGGAGTAAAAATAAATCTGATTTCGTGATTCTTCCATGCAAACACTTCTCTGTCGGAAAAATAATAATCCGCCGATGTTTCGTATTCCGGAACGACTATCCTCGGCGATGATTCCGGCGCCTTCTTTCGGCGCATTTCATTTATCATTGTTCCGAATGCGGAAAGATTCTTTCTGCAATCACTTAGGATATCCCTAGATCTTTCCGATGCTCCTATCCTTACACTGAAGGCTTTCTGCAATTCGGGAATACCCAAAATGTGATCATAGTGTCCATGGGTAAGAAGCACCAAAACATCCGAAACACCTTTTTCCTTCAGGTACGGAACCAGTTCGTCTTCAAGCACCGCATCGATCAGTAATGCTTCCCCGTCCTTTATTATGCAAAAGGTCCTTGCCCCGATAATGTAGGATTCAAAGATATTGATTTCCAAATCTTCCCGTAAAAAGGCCCGCATTTCTTCCTTCCCGACCGTCAATGTTGTACTGCTATTATTATATCGGCAGATACATAATTGATATTTAGCCTACAAAGGAATATTTCCATGCTTTTTTTGTACCGGCCCGTCTATTTTCTTGTCCTTGAGAGCCCTAAAGGAATCCGCCAGCTTGGCCCTTGTTTCCTCCGGCAGGATAACTTCATCGATGAATCCCCTTTTTGCCGCTATGTAAGGGTTCATATACTCGTTTTCGTACTCCTCTGTCAGCCTCCTTCTGTGATCTCCGTTATCCTTTTCTTCCTCGAGTTTGCGTCCGTACAAAATATCAACGGCACCCTCCGCTCCCAGCACAGCCGTCTGTGCGATAGGCCATGCAAAAACAACATCCGCACCCATTCCCTTGCTGTTCATGCAAATATATGCCCCTCCGACAGCCTTTCTTGTGATCAGGGTGATTTTGGGAACCGTTGCTTCCGCATATGCATACAGAAGCTTAGCGCCTCTTCGGATAATCCCACCGTGCTCCTGCCTGGTCCCGGGCAAGAATCCCGGAACATCCTCAAGAGTCAGAAGCGGAATATGGAAGCAATCGCAAAAGCGGATGAACCTTGCAGCCTTCTCAGAGGCCGCACAATCAAGTGAACCGCCCATATAGAAGGGCTGATTGGCGACTATGCCGATCACCTCACCGTCTATTCTGGCAAAGCCCACCAGAATATTTTTGGCGTAATCCTTCTGGACTTCAAAAAGCGAATCCCTGTCAACAAAGGTTTTTATCACCTTCGTTACATCGTATACCTTTCTCTGGTTATCGGGTACAATCTCCTCCAGCATGGCCGAATCGTCTGTCTTTATATGCCCTGCATCAAAGGGAGGATTCTCGTCCATATTCTGGGGAAGATAGCTAAGTAGCTTCTTTACTCCCTCAAGACATTCCTTTTCCTCCGCATATTTAAAGTGGACCACCCCGCTGATCTCTGCCTGAACCTTGGCGCCTCCAAGCTCGTCCGCACTTACATCCTCTCCCATAACGGATTTGACTACCTTGGGCCCGGTGATAAACATATGCCCTGTCTTTTCCGAGATGAAAATAAAATCCGAAAGTCCCGGAGCATAACATGCCCCGCCGGCACAGGGACCCATGATCACCGCAATCTGGGGGATCACGCCCGAAGCCATGGTGTTTCGGTAAAACATACTGCTGTATCCGTCAAGTGATGTGATGCCTTCCTCTATTCTGGCTCCGCCGCTGTCATATATGGCTATATAGGGCGCCTTCATTTTTAATGCCATATCCATGATATGGCATATTTTTTTGGAATGATACTCCCCCAGGGTTCCCCCCATTACGGTGAAATCCTCGGATGAAGCATATACGGTTCGACCGTTTACCTTTCCGTATCCGATTATCACGCCGTCTCCGGAAATGCATTTTTCGGCCATTCCGTAGGAGTCGCCCCGCGACTCCACAAGGCTTTGAATTTCCACGAAGCTCCCCTTGTCAAACAGCAGTTCAATGCGCTCTCTGGCAGTATATTTTCCCATTTCGTGCTGCCTTGAAATACGCTTTTCACCACCGCCCATTTTGGATGCTTTTCTTTTTGCTATCAGATCTTCCCGGTACTTGTCATTCCACATGGCAATATGCCTCCGCATGATTCATTTTGTCCTGTTTTAACGTTCTTGAAGATTTCTTTCCTAACGCTTATACTATATCATATATAGTATTTTTTATACACAGATATGCATAAAATAAGGAGATCATCATGGCAACCGCTTTTATCTTTCCGGGACAGGGCTCCCAGGCCCCCGGTATGGGCAGAGACCTGTACGAATCACTGTCTGAGGCACGCACAATTCTTGACAATGCTGCCGACATTCTTGATTTTGATATCAAAAAAATGATGTTTGAGGGTCCTGAAGAGGTCATTAATGACACACAATATTCCCAGCCCCTGATTTATACCTGCAACGCCATGTATCTGGCCAAGGCCGCTTCCATGGGCCTTAGCTTTGATTATGCGGCAGGGCACAGTCTGGGTGAATACAGCGCTTTATACGCATCTAATGTAATTTCTTTTTCCGAGGGACTTAAGCTTGTAAGAGAACGCGGCCTTGCAATGAGCAGGCAAAACGGCAAGGGAACCATGTCAGCGGTCGTCGGCCTTACGGAAGAGGTGCTTGCCCCCTATATTGAAAAAACAAAGGGCGAAGCGGTTATAGCCAATTATAATACGCCTACCCAGCTGGTCATTTCCGGCACCGAGTCCGCAATAGCCCTTATGGAAAGGGAGCTGTCCGGCAGGGATAGCGTTATTATCAAAAGATTAAATGTCAGTGCCGCCTTCCACAGCCCTCAAATGAAGGCTGCGGCAGAGATTTTCACCCCTTATATAGAGAAAACCGAGTTTAATCCTCCCTGCTGTCCGGTTGTATCCAACGTAACCGCGCTTCCGACAACAGACGTGGATGAGATTCGAAATAATCTCATCAGACAGATTGAGGGTCAGGTTAAATGGTATGACAGTATTCTTAATATGACGTCCGCCGGAGTGGACGAATTTTATGAAATAGGCTACGGAAAAGTATTGAGAGGTATGAACAGAAGGATCAGTGGAGCAGCTAAGTGTCTGGGTATATAGGAGGTTATCATGCAAGCAATCATTCTTGCCGCCGGAATGGGAAGGCGCCTTAAAAGTCTTACCAAAAATAACACAAAATGTATGGTTAAGGTAAATGGAAAAACCCTTATTGAGCGAATGCTGGGCCAGATTGAAAAATATGATATCAACAAGATAATCATAGTGATCGGCTATCAGGGGGACAAGCTTAAGGATTTCATTTCAACATTGAACGTACGTATCCCCATTGAATACGTTGTAAATCCGATATACGACAAGACCAATAACATATATTCTCTTTTTCTTGCGGCAAACCGGATGAAGGAGGACGACACCCTCCTCTTTGAGTCCGATCTGATATTTGAGGATTCGGTGTTGGAGGAGCTTATCTTTGATCCCAGGAAGAATCTTTCTCTCGTCGACAAGTACGAATCCTGGATGGACGGTACATGTCTTACTCTTTCTGCCGACGATTCGATCGAATCCTTCGTGCCCGGGAAGTTATTGAACTTTAACGATAAGGACAAATATTTTAAAACCGTAAATATCTACAAATTCAGCAGGGAATTTTCAGAGAACTACTACATTCCCTTCCTTGAAGCCTATCAATCCGCTCTCGGACAAAACGAATATTACGAACAGGTTCTTAAAGTTATAACCATGCTGGACAAGCCAGTTATCAAGGCCAAAAGGCTTAATTACGGACAGCGGTGGTACGAAATAGATGACATTCAGGACCTGGATATCGCCGAGTCCATTTTTGCTGCGGACGATGATAAAAAGGTCCTGCTTATGCAGGGCAGATACGGCGGATATTGGCGATACCCCAAAATGCTTGATTTCAGCTATCTTGTTAATCCGTTTTATCCGCCGGAGCAGATGAAAAACGAATTAAAAGCCAGCTTCGATCTTCTGTTAACGGAATATCCCTCCGGTATCAGGATAAACTCCCTCTTGGCGGCTAAAAATTTCGGAGTAAGGATTGATAACATAATCGTCGGCAACGGAGCTGCTGAGCTGATAAAAGTTTTGATGGAGGAGCTTGCGGGAAAGACAGGCTTCATCGTTCCCACCTTCGATGAATACAGAAACCGCTATCCTCTTGCCGATCGCGTTGAATTTATGCCCGATAATCCCGATTTTACATATAGGGTTGAGGATGTAAAATCCTTCTTTTGCGACAAAAGCATAAATAACCTTATAATCGTCAATCCCGACAATCCAAGCGGAAATTATATACCCCACAAGGAAATGCTGGACCTTATAGAATGGGCGGAATCAAATTCCATAAATCTGGTAGTTGATGAATCTTTTGCAGATTTTTCGGACGAAAAGAAAAATACCCTTGTAGATCAAAGGTATCTCGACAAATATAAGCATCTGTACATAGTTAAAAGTATTTCCAAATCCTATGGTGTTCCGGGGCTAAGGCTCGGAATTCTTGCTTCGGGAAACAGTTCCATGATAGATAAATGCAAAACCTCTGTTTCGATTTGGAACATAAATTCCTTTGCCGAATTCTTCATGCAGATCGAAGAAAAATACAAAAATGATTACGCAAAAGGACTCGAGCTTTTACGCTCCGAGCGTAAAAGATTCGAAAAGGAGCTGTCATCGATCGAAGGGATACGGGTGATCCCTTCCCAGGCCAACTACATAATGATCGAAGTAAAGGACGGAGCCTTCGCAAACGAGCTGCTCAAAAAGCTGCTCATTAAATACGATATTCTCATAAAAGACCTGTCACACAAGGCAAATGGCAGCGGATACATGCGTATCGCTATAAGAAGTACTGCAGACAACAATATTCTTTTAAATGCACTTCGTCAGGAGATGTCGAATTAAACAACCATAAATACACGATGTGTTACTTACAAGTCCACAATCTGATATACAAAAAGAGACTACAAACAGAATCTGTTTGTAGTCTCTTTCATTATTTGAATGAAATATAACTATCCCGACTTTATAACTATTACTCAATTGTAACAACACATGATGCCTTTGCACCTGTATCAAATACCAGGTAGAATGTCACGTCAGAATAACCAGCGCTCTTAAGTACAGCTAACTTGTCAGCAGGGATCGTTACCGTCTTAGCTTCAGAATCAATTACAAAGAAAGAACTATTCGCATCTTTTTCTGCTACACTCGCTGAAACGCTTGAATATCTGACTCCGGTAACACTTGTTGCCGCAGAAGTACCTGATCCAAGAGAATACGCCATTACGAGAGCTTCGGATGCATCACTTGTTGCTGTTGCAGGTGTAACAGCAGGAGCAACGTTTGCAGGTGTAGCTGTGGGATCTACCCAACTCCAGGTTACTGCAACTGTAGGAGCTGTTGTATCGGAAGCAATCTTCTTTCCGGTTGTAACTTCGCCTTCAAGCTGGAATTCGGAAGAACTCCAAGGAAGTGCTGTAGCAGCACTGTTGCCTTCGATTGCCTTATACTCATCAAGTGTCATAACACGGTATTCATATCCGGTCTTACCAGAGTTAACCGCAATCTTAAAGTTTCCGGGTGTACCATTGATGGTAACTTCCTTCGATGCAGCAGCACTGGTTGTAATAGCAACCGGGTCCTCTGCATCAACCTTAAGGCCAAGATACAAGGAAGCTTTATCTGCATCTGCAAGTGCGGTCTGGGCTACCAACGGAATATCTGTTGTTGCAGAAGAAGCTGTTACGGAAATCGTAAGTTTGATATTGTGGCTACTTCTGTTCTCAACCTTAAGCTTAGAGCTGGTATTAGCATAAACTATATTTTCTTTGTCGTCGCCTTCGCCGCCCTTTTTACCATTGTTAAAGTAAACATGCTTATCGCCTGACTTTGCAGGGAATTCCGCATTATCATATTTGCCACCGCTTGTCTCCTGAATAAGTCCTTCAGGGTCCATTGTGTAAGCAAAAGGTGTTGTTCCTTCAGCAATCGTAGGAAGAACAACATTTGTTGCCTTCTCTTCAACGTGTCCTTCTGAAGTGCCGGCACCTGATGATGATCCGGAATTGTCATCGGCAAACGCTGCCATTGAGCTTCCCAGAAGCATTGTGAGTGCCATTCCGATAGCTAAAACTTTCTTAAATTTACGCATATTTTTTCCTCCTGATTTTTGCGTTATTTTTCCGTCACTTCCTTGTGACGTTAGTTACTGTGTTAATTTTCCACGATAACCGTGATTCCTACGCGGAGAGTACTTACGGTTTTCTGGTTCTCGTCAACGAGATGATAAACCATTACGCAATCGTAAGTTCCTTTCTCCAAAGGTGTGTCAAGAGCTATGTTATCAAGCTTAGCTCCTCTTGGGATCACCGGAGACTCAAGAATAGGTGTTGTTTCGTCAGAAGCAAGGAATACATCAAAATACACGTCATTTGTGTTTTCTTCAAGATTCTCAACAAAAGCATCCTCGGAAACCGCATCTCCCTTCGAGAAATGCCACTGATTTGTCATTGATGCACTGTAGTAGCCGGGTTCAACATATTCAGCAAGTTCCATGCTGGCGATTATGTCCTCGACATTCTCTGATGTAACAACAACATTTCTCTGTTTTTCTTCCGGTTCTTCGCCACGCGAATTCAGTAAGTAGATTATTATACCGATCAAGCCTATGATTATAACCGCAGCTACAATACCGATAATCAATCCACCCATACCGGCTTTCGCCTGACTTTTCTTTCCCATTTTGTTCCACCTCGTAATAAAATGATTCGCGGATGCCTTCATCCACTTCAGATCCAGACGATCAATCGCGATTTTAATCGTCCGATCCGCTCCATGCATTGCCGTCGCCGGCGCCCTTTCGCTGAATGATTACGAAAGATTTTGGCGATCATCGGCTTCATACCTTTGAAACCATTGATAAAATATATATCGGAGAAACGGATAGAAAAAATAACAGTCTTCTGTAAATTTCTCCTATTGGATCACCCTTAACCTATAAATATCCGGCTCTGCAACATCATAGTGTGATAATACGCAAAGGATATTTGCATTTTATTAACAAATGCCCTTCAGCAGCAAAGCTCTGCGGATTCGGTCGTTTTTGATGATCATTCGGTCGAAAATGACTGTTTTAAGGGTTTATTACCCTGAATGATCCGATCTTCCACGATACAAATTTTATCCTCAAACGAAACTAATATCCCGTCCGGTTGATATTCTTATCGGCCGATTTTTGTTAGTCCATTAGTCCCAAAAACACAATTTGCTTATTCGGTCATTTTATTTGTTTATTCGGTCGGAAACGTCGTCAGAAGTGCCCGGATCCCGCTTTTTCGTTAACTGCTCATTAATCCTCTCGATCCTTTTCCGCATAAAGAAATAGTTCCATCCCCATATAAGCATGTAACATGCCACAAATATTATTATCATGATAATAAAATCCATCGGATTGCTTGGTGACCACCAATGAAGAAATAATCCGACCGCAAGGTAAGAAAGGACTGTGGTTGAAAAGTGTACCGAAAAAGCTTTTAATGCACTCCAGCTCTCAATTCGGTAAACAACACAGCCACCGATTCCTACGATACCGTAAATGCCGGATAATAAGACCTCTAATGTAAAGGCGGTGAGTTCGTTTCCTATAAGATCCACAAACTCAGGTACGCAATAATGTACCATTCCGTCGTTGTAAGAAAATGTAGTCGTATAGACCGTGATCATAACGCCCACAAAAGCCCCGACAAAGAATCCCAGTATCGCTTTCTGCCTAAACTCCTTCTTTAAATTCATTTCTTCCCCCCGTACCTTTCAATGTGTTTCCTGACTTCCTTTATCTTTCGTCTGGAAACATATGACACATCACCGTTTATCAGTTCGATCGATACCGTTCCGGAAAAACTCAGATCCAGTTGTCTGATCTTCCCGATATTGACGATCTCAGATTGAGATACCCTGCAAAAATCATTTGGATCCATCCTCTCTTCGATCTCCTTTAAACTGCCCTTTGCCGTGTAAGTACAGTTTTCGGTATCGAATACCACCTTTCTGCCTTCCGTCCTTATGCGAAAAATGTCGTCTATCTGAACCAATTTGACTTCTTTTCCCGAATATCCGGACAGCACGTGTGTATGATCGTCAAAAACGCCTTCTACTGCCTTCAGAAGTTCCTCAATCTTTTCACAGTCTTCAGGCGCTTCGATGGTTATCCTCGGTATTATGTTGTTTTTGCTTGTAACAACCTCTATGGTATATTTCTCGTCCACAGATCCGCCAACTCCTATTTTTTTGCGACCAAAAATGCAGCCCACTGCACTTTTTCCATGGATTTTGGAGACTATTTTACACTTTTCCCAATTCTTTCTCCGCCATCTCCAGCGCAGCATTGATTACCGCATCCATATCATAGTACTTGTACTCGCCAAGCCTTCCGCCGAAGATCACTTTCTCTTCCTTGTCCGCAAGGGCCTTGTACTGCTTAAAGAGGTTCTCGTTCTTCTCGTTGTTGACGGGATAGTAGGGCTCGTCACCGGGCTTCCATTCGGAGCTGTACTCACGGCTGATGACAGTCTTTTTAAGATCGTTGCCCGCATCGTCCTTGCCGAACTCAAACCACTTATGCTCGATGATCCTGGTCCAGGGAGTTTCGGCGTCTGTGTAGTTTACGGCCGCATTACCCTGGAAGTTGGGCTTGTCAAGAAGCTCCGTCTCAAAGCGCACGGAACGATACTCAAGGTAGCCGAGCTTGTAATCAAAATACGCATCTATCGGGCCCGTATAAACAACACGTTTCGCAAGTGCATCGAGTTCTTCTTTCTGATCGAAGTAATCCACTCCGAGGCGGACCTCAATGCCATCAAGAAGGTTTGCAACCATCTTGGTATAACCGCCCATGGGAATTCCCTGATAGAGAGCGTTGAAGTAGTTATTATCGAATGTTAAACGAACCGGAAGGCGCTTGATGATAAATGCCGGAAGTTCGTTACAGGGACGGCCCCACTGCTTCTGGGTATAGCCCTTTATGAGCTTCTCATAGATGTCGGTACCCACAAGGGAGATTGCCTGCTCCTCAAGGTTCTTGGGCTCGGTTATGCCTGCTGCCGCTTTTTGTTCCTCTATCTTTGCAGCGGCTTCTTCGGGAGTGATGACACCCCACATCTTATTGAAGGTGTACATATTAAAGGGAAGGGAATAAAGCTCGCCCTTATAATTTGCCACCGGTGAATTGGTGAAACGATTGAACTCGGCAAAACGGGTTATATAATCCCATACCTTTTTGTTGTTCGTATGGAAAATGTGAGCGCCGTACTTGTGAACGTGGATCCCCTCCACATCCTCGGTATAAACGTTTCCGGCGATATTGGGCCGCTTGTCTATAACAAGAACGGACTTGCCCGCTTCCTTTGCCTGTCTGGCAAAAACCGCTCCGTACAGTCCGGAGCCGACTACAAGATAATCATACATTTTTTGCATCCCCTGTTCTTTTTATTCTTTTATTTTTCTACGTTCTCATAACGTATCACTGTTCTGATTTTATCGCAGGTGCACTTATAAAATCAACTTTGGGCTATCAATTCTTCCGGCGAGCAGTACAGCTCTTTACTCAAACGCAATATACTGTCCGCACGGGCATGTGCGATGTCTTTCTGTCCTTGCTCATATTGCTGAATGGTCCTTAACGGAATCCCGCTTCTTTCGGCAAGTTCTCTCTGGCTTAATCCCGCATAGGCTCTCAGCCGCTTGAGTGCAGATTCCGCCTGCCCTGCACCTCTGATCATCTCTATTCTTTCAACAAACTGCTCAATATCCATTTCGTGGCAGACTGCATACAGCTTTTCAACTTCTGATATATCTACCATCTCATTTATCTTTTTAAATGATAATCCGCTATACCATTGATAATATGCAAGCGCCCATCCGATCCAGTATTCTTTAGACCGCCCATGATTTTCGTAGGAAATCTTCACCTCGATTTCAGGATAACTGTCCGAAAGGATCGTATAAGCCAGTTCCCTTCCGGATTTTCCCGCAACGGTCCCGGAATCACCTCTGGAAAAGGCCGAAGAGATCTCGGAATTCAAAAACATTGAGTAAAAGCGTTTCAATTCTATCCCATAAACGTTGACAACACAGTCTATCATGGAAGCAAGCGTGATCTGTGCCTTGCCAAGCAGATTTCTATCGTATGCGTGCATCATCGCTCTTGATCCCCTCCTCCACTATTTTCATCATATAAATCTCTCCGGGACGCCATGGCCGACGTCTGATCTCTGCATAAGATTCTCTGGCAATTCTGTCCCGCTTTTCTTTTCCCGGATACCAGATATCACTTTTTGCATCTATTGCATCAACAAACTTGATCCTTTCAAAAGCCTTTTTGCTTTTCAAAACGACTTGCTTACCCAGTTCTCCCAATTCCATAGCTTTTGAAAGTGTATCAAGAGAGATTACATTGTTTAAGAAATCCTGCGCAAAGGAAAAATAACTGTCATCGGCACGATACCCGATTATGACGTCTTTATCTGCATAGTCGGTTGAAAAATTGGCTCGCAGATATCTAAGTGCTTCATTACCAAAATCAGACTGAATGTCAAATGTCCGGTTTTCCACAAGTATTTCAAGCCAGTGCAACACCGTAAACTCGCCGGAAGACAGGTCCAATATCTCAAGACCTTTTGTCTCAAGCTCGTATTTGTTTACAAAACCGTCTTTTCCGAATGAAACAGCCCATTCCATTGCCAGCTCTTCGGATTCAGTACAATAGAATCCCTGTCCATAATCATTATTCTTTTTGCCATATCCGTATTTAGGCTTTTCAACTATTCTTACGGAACCGTGATTTAACTTGAGTTTCATGGTGTATACTCCTTTGGGAGTATAGTACTCCTTGAGGAGTACTTGTGTCAATAAAAAGAAAATTCCCCCGCGGAACGCTCAGTTCCGAGGGGGAGGTATCATGTCATTTCTTTATGATCACTTTTTCTTTTTTCTGAGTGCAAGTGCACCGGCACCGGCTACTGCTGCGCCGCAGCCTATGAGGGCTGCGATGGGTCCGCTCTTGCTGCCGGATTCTTTGGTTTCTTCGGTGATCTCCGTGGTCTTTCCGACTCTTGAAGCATCTTCCTTAACAAGAACAAGGGCTGAAACAGGAGCAACCTTGGCGGTTCCTTCTACGCTGTAGAGGGCGGTGTTGCCTGCCTTTTCACCGTCGATATATGCGTTCCAGTTGCCTTCGGGAAGAGCGATGTTTTGTTCTTCCTCGCTTGCGTTGTAGAGGATATACATTTCCTCTGCGGGTTCGCCGTCAACTCCGCCGGTAATGTCGAAGCCCACTACATGGGATTCAAGGCCGGTGAGTTCGGTAATGTGAGAATTTACTTCCTCGGCGGTGGTAAGTCTTAATACGCCGTGAGCCTTTCTGAAGGCGATAAGGCCTTTGTAATACTCAAATACCGCTGCATACTTGGAATCCTCAAGGCTTGACCAGTCGATAAGGTTAACGTCGTCGCCTGCGTTGTAGCTGTTTGAATTGTAGGTTCCGTCGCTGTTTGTTTTTGTACGGAGCATCTCTTCTCCCGCCTGCATGAAAGGAGTTCCCTCTGCAAGGATGTAAACGGAAGCGGCGAGATTGTTCATCTTAATGATCTCTTCGTCGGAAGCATCGCTTCTTGAAAGCCTTAATCTGTCGTAGAGTGTGTTATTGTCGTGACAGGAAGCATAGTTGATTGTCTGAGTGGGGTTGATACACCAGTTATCAAGACCCTTGAAGCATCTGGTGATCTTTGACTCAAAGCCCGAAGCTCCGGAAACAAAGCCTGCGCCCGTATCAAAAACACTTCCCTTAAGTCCGTCGCGGATTGTGTCGTTAAAGTATGAGAAGTCGGGTGTTTCTTCCGAATTCACCTGTGTTGCCAGTGTCACATCGTCCTTGGTAACAAGGGTGGTAAGGGACCAACCCTCGCCGTAGAAGATAACATCGGGGTGAGTCTCGTGAACGGTTGTAACGATCTCATTGATGGTATCCGTGTCCATAAGTCCCACAAGGTCAAATCTGAAGCCGTCGATGTGATACTCGTCAGCCCAGTAATTTACCGAATCAACAATGTACTTCTTGACCATGCTTCTTTCCGTAGCGGTATCGTTTCCGCAGCCGGATCCGCTTGAATAGGAACCCTCTTCCGTAATTCTGGAAAAATAACCCGGAACGAGCTGATTAAAGCAGAAATCCTTCGCGCTGAATACGTGATTGTAAACAACGTCCATAACAACTGAAATGCCGTTATCGTGAAGACCCTTGACCATCTGCTTCATTTCGGAAACACGGACCTCTCCGTTATAAGGATCCGTTGAGTAGGTTCCTTCGGGGATGTTGTAATTCTGAGGGTCGTAACCCCAGTTATATACGCCGTTTGCTTTTGTTGTTTCGTCAAGAGAACCGAAATCGTACATGGGAAGGATGTGAAGATGTGTCACACCCAATTCCTTTATGTGATCAAGACCGGTCTTAATGCCTGAAGCCGTTGTTGTTCCTGTCTCGCATACACCGAGGAATTTACCCTGGTTTGTGATACCGTTGTCGGGACCCACAGTGAAGTCTCTTACATGTGTCTCATATATGATCGCATCGGTAATACCAAGATCCGCGTTGGGATTTGTGTCCTTATCCCAGCCTTCGGGATCGGTGGAGTCAAGGTCAAGAACCATTGAACGCTTACCGTTTGCTCCCGAAGATCTTGCATATGGATCCATCACGGTGCTTGTTTTTCCATCGATGGTAACTGCGTATGTGTAATATGTTCCGTTAAGATCGCCGTTTACCTCACATACCCATGTACCGTTAACGTCGGGAGTCATCTCAACTTCCTCGATAAGGTCGTTCTGAGCTGCGGTTCCGGATTCGAATCTCTTAATGGACATTTTCTCAGCAGTGGGAGCCCATACACGGAAGCTTGTTTTTTCCTTCGTGTATGTGTAGCCCAGGTCGTCGCCGGTATATGTATACTTGTTTTCAAATTCCTCAGTTGAATAAATGATGGGCATATTTATGTTGTAGGCAGTGTCACCGTAAGTAACACTGTAGCTCTTTGCCCCGTCAAGCTCTTCGGATAAAGTCAGCATGTAAACATTGTCTCCCTTATATGTTACTTCCGAAATTCCGATCTCACCGGCCCTTCCGGAAACCGTAAATGCAGTTTCATAATCCTCAAGTTCAGCAGTCATTGTAACAAGAACACTTCCCGCGCCGTCGTACTTAGCGGTCTTGAGCTTTATTCCTATGACAACATCGTCGCCGTATTCCTTGGTATATCCTTCAACGCCGGACTCCACATAAACATGCACCGTTCCGGTCACAACCTCGGAAATATCTATAAACTGGTCCATATCGATGTCCTTGGTCCAGTCCTGTGTACGCACGATGAAACCGATGCTCATTGTTCCGGGCGTAACATCCATGGTAGCAACCATTTCGCCGCCTTCATCGGAAAATGCGTATCCTGCGCCGTCCTTGCCCTGTTCCCAAAGCCATACGTCCCAGCCGTCATATGCTTCGTCTGCCCTGTGATAGTGCACCTTAAGCACCGGACCGCCTTCTGCTTCTGCCTTAACCGGAAAAACAAAAAGACTGAACACGCTTGCCAGTACCATGACCAAAGCCATCAGAAACGAATTGATCCTTCTCTGCATAAAAACCTCCCTTTACGAAAATTTACGAAATTTTACAATTGTATGGTAGCAGATATTTGATAATTTTTCAATATCAGTTCTTAGAAAACAATTTGGAGATAATAAAGTCTGTGAATCTCTTCTCAACAATATAAAACAGAATTCCCGCTATGCAGCAATTGAGAATATTGAATACTAAAAGAAGCGGTCTTGAAGGAATATACACCGCCATATCGTTTACGAAGTTATAGTAGATCATCTGAACAAGAAAGATGTTAAAAGATGCCTTTCCCGCAAGCTCAAGAGGCCCAAAGCCCTTGTGACATTTTCCGATGAGAATACAGAGGATCGGAATGATGTAGAGGCAGGTGAGCATGGAAGTAGTGCGCCACATTGTGAAGATGTGAGGCTCATAATCTGTATAGGAAAAAAGGAATATGAACACAATTCCGAGGAGCAGCGAACATACACCCGTTATCTTTCCGACGGGAGATTTGAAGAAATCGGGCTCAAGTGCAAAGAAGGTGCCTGCAGCAACAACAAACAGATATCTGAAGAACAACAGTCTATACGTATAGTCGCTCATTCCGCCAAGATTTGCAGCCGCTTCAAAGATCACATTTGCTATAAAGCATCCTGCCAGTCCCACTGCTCGGAACTTCTTAATGACAAGATAAATAATGGGAAAAACAATAACCAACTGGATCATGACGGGAAAATAGTAGCTTCCCTGTCCCTTTCCGCCGGTAAGCCAGTCGAGGCAGAAGGCCCTGAGACCGTAGGTGATGACATTCACCAGATAGACTTTGAAGATACGAAAAACGATCCACTCGGCTATGAATGCGATGGTAAACGGAATGACAAATCGAAGGAGTCTTTTTAAAACTCCTTTGATCGCATACATTTCGCCCAGCTTTTCAAATCCCTTCTTCTTAAAGGACAATGCCGAAACGTATCCCGAAATGAACATAAAACAAGGAACCGCCATAGTTACCCAGAATGGAAAAAGAAACCGGTTTGTTTCACCGGTTTCATATGGGAAATGCAGCATTATGACAAAGATGATGAAGATGCCCTTAAGGGTATCCACAAAGCGGTTTCTTTCGCTCATCAGTCTACTTCAGCCTCGTTTTCTTCTTCCTTTGAAGTCTCATGATATTCTTTTTCCGTGTTGACGCTCCAGATGTTGTCCTTGTTCTTGTTGCCGGAAATGATGTTCTTAACGGCTTCGAAGGAGGTTACCATGGAGTGGTCGATATTGTTGTATCTGTGCTGTCCGTTACGGCCGACGCAGTAAAGGTTGTCGATGGTCTTTAAGTAGTCAACCAGGGTATCGATCTCCTCGTAGGTATCGAAATATGCGGGATAAGCCTTCTTCACCTTCTCCATATGGGTATCGATGACTTCCTCCGCACTTGAGATGATACCGAGCTTCACCATTTCGGAAACGCCGAGTTTGGAGAATTCCTCCTCGGTCATGTTCCAGTATTCGTCGCCTTCGTTGACAAAATACTCAAGGCCCACCCAGACTGTATTCTCAAGATCCTTGATCATGTAAGGTGACCAGTTGTTGTAGATCTGGAAACGGCCAAGCTTCACGCGACGGTCCTGAACATATACCCAGCAGTCGGGAACGATATTGGAAACGGTCTTAATATTCGTTTTGTTCTGAAGGTTAAGCTTCGGAACAAGAACACCCAGTGTCATGTAATCTCTGTAAGGAAGGCCTGCGGCGATACGCGCGGGATCTGCGGGAACATCGTTCATTCCGCCCACAAGATCCTTTAAGGGCATGGAAGAAATGAAGATATCGCCTTCAACCTCGGTCTCAACTCCGTCCTTAACATAGGTAAGGGAAGTAAGGACATTGTCCGCGTTCTTCTTAACCTTGATGACCTTTGCGTTCTTGATTATGGTTCCGCCAAGCTTCTCTATCTCGGAAGCGGTCACGTCCCAGAGTTCACCGGGACCTAACTTGGGGTATTTAAACTCCTCGATGAGGGAGGTGTTGACCTTACGGTTCTTTACCTTGAATACCTTGCCGAAAACGTCCTTTATGATACCGATGATGGAAAGCCCCTTCGTGCGCTGTGCGCCCCAGGAAGCATCGATCTCGCTGGGATGACGTCCCCAGAGATTCTCGGTATAGTACTCAAAGAACATGGAATAAAGCTTCTTTCCGAAGCTGTTTATGTAGAAATTCTCAAGATTGTCCTCGGGACGCTTGTGAAAGATCGAACCAAGGTATGAAAAGCCCACTTTCATGGTGGTCAAAAAGCCGAAATTCTTAAAAGTTTCGGGCTTTAAGGAAATGGGATAATCATAAAATTTGTCATCAAAAAGAATACGGGAGACCCTGTGTCTGGTAAGCATTACCCTGTCTTCTTTTTCGGGATCGGGGCCGCCTTCCGAAAGGGGCATGGGGCGATTCAGGATTATGTCGTCATATGTGGGGGCACCCTGCATGGGAAGCATCTTGTCCCACCACGCATTGACCTCGGGCACCTTCGTAAAGAAACGGTGTCCTCCCATATCCATACGGTTTCCCTTGTATTCTACGGTCTTGGAAATGCCGCCGAAGCAGTCGCTTTCTTCAAAAACAACAACCTCGATATCCTTTGTTTTTGAAAGAAGTTCGTATGCAGCTGTAAGGCCGGCAGGTCCGCCGCCAATAACCAGAGCTTTCTTCATGAAACTCTCCTATAAAAGTTATTTTCTCTTCTTAAACATGGACTGACGCGCTCCGTGATTGGCCTCTCTGTGGGCAAGCACATCCTCCACCGCATCCATTCTGAGTCCCGCATCAATGAAATCACAGTACTTACAGAAACCGTAATTGGATCTGGTTTCCCTGATGGATTCACGAAGTTCCTTGTACTTACGGGAATTCCATGCGTCCTTAAGGCTTTCCTTGGTAAGATCCCCGAAGGTCGTAACTTCGAAATTGTCGCAGCAGCAGATTCCCAGTCGCCCATCGGGGAAAATGAACACATCCGTGTAGGGCATAAGGCAGGTCTCGGTGATGATCTTTACATCGTTTTGCTTGTTGGGAGCTGAGCCTGCGCGGTTTGTGAGCACTGCGTTCTTGTAGCGCATCTGTATCAGAAGATCCACATCCTTGAATTCATCGGGATGGGACTTGGCATATTCATAAATCTCTTTAACATTGTCATGGAGCTTCATGTCCAGACAGTAGTTATTGATAATAAGCTGATTTACGTAAGGAATAACTGCCCTTACCTTATCTACATCAAGAAGCAGGCCGTTTGTGGAAAGAAAGATGAAACTGTCCGGAAGCTTCTCTCTGCAGTATTTGTGAAACTCGATGATCCTGGGATCGATAAAGGGCTCGTTGTTTCCGTAAAGGGTAAGGTGCCCTTTGTAGCCCCAGTCAGCCAGCTGATCGATGATGGAATAAAAAAGCTTCTCGTCCATCATGCAGTAAGGGCGCTTCTCCGCATACTTGTTGGCGGTACAAAAAGCGCAGTCGGAATTGCAGCGGTTTACCGTTTCCAGATTTACGATAAGGGGCTGAGGAGTCTCCTCACTTCCCAAAAAGTAATCTATGTAAGCTTTCTGTGTTTTGTTCCTTGTTTTTCTTAATAATCCGACGTAACCGTTGGACGTAAGCTTCGGAAACCAGATCTGTAAATGCCAGCCCAGCCAGCCTCCGAAATTGTGGTATGAAACAGACATACTGTCATTACTCCTTGTCAATAAAAATCCTAACTTCAATTGTATCAATCATTGTCTTTGCGGTCAAGAAATCCGCGGCTTTACAAGCTATATCTGCTCGTTCTGACGATGTATGGAAGGCTCCTCGTAAGCATCCATGAAATCGGGGCCCAGACGTATCGCTTCATCCGCAAAAGTAATGGCCTTCATCTCCGTCAAAACTCCCACGGCCTTCTTGAAATGAAGTCCCGGGAAGAAGTTTAAAAGCTCCATGGGAACGGTAGCATCAAACTGGGGATACTCCGCAAATTCCTTCCTGTAATCAAGCACATCCCTGGGATGTGGCTTTATGAAGATCCTGCCCTCAGGCTCGTACATCTTAATTATATCTTCAAAGATCTTTTTCCTCACATCAAGGGTGCATAAAGGATCAGTAAGAATAAGCACCTTGTCATCATCCCCCATCGCATCGATCTGGGCCTGCAAAGAATCGATATCACGGATGAATGCCTTTAAAAGAAGCTTCTTGTCATCCTCCGTTAAACGGTCCGTCAGCTGCTTTCTCGGAACCTCGATATAATAGGGGCTCTTGTACTTTATGGCAGAGATGTCATTAACCTCCATGTCCTTGCAGTACCTGGCATAGCCGTTCTGAACGAAGATCAGGTTCAGCTTCTTTGAAAGAAAGACCTTAAGTCCGAAATGGGTCCGGTTAGCAAATCTCGCATGATCGATATTCGCAACCGAGTTAAGCCCGTCTTCCATGGCATGATAATAGATCCTGTGCTTTGTAAGATAGGTCCCTATGGGGTCCTCGTCGCAGTAAACATATATATCGCCGTATTCCTTGAAATTCACGGGAACGTAAGGTTCAAGGCACTTGGCAAATCTCGAGGTCCGTCTGATCCTTCTGACAGTGTTTGCCACAAAATTCGTATATTTCGAGTACTTCTCAAGCTCCGGGAAATGGCTCTCCCTCTTTTCATCGAAGGGAATGACTTCCTTAAATACTCCCGTAGAAAGAACACGTTCCCCAAGATCCTCAAAGTCATTGGACATTTTGGAAAGAACAAGGGTCGCCTCTCCGGGATCCTTACCTGCGGCCTTGGAATCGGCCATTATCTTTAATTCCTTTAAAAAACTGACATACGCATGGTAGTACGTATGGCAGACATAGATCCTGTCTTTCATTTTCACCTCACATCCCCACAAGTATACCCCAAACCCTTTTTCTTTTCCACATATCAGCCCCACTCTTTACCAATTCTTAAGATGTCCTTCGTTGAAAAAAAAGAAAAAAACCGATATAGTTAAATAGATAAATCCATCGGAGAATATCTATGAAAAATCTGATCACATGTGCCTTCGCTTTTAAAGAAGGCTTCGGCACATCACAACAGCTGAATAAAGCAGCCGGTGCCGAGACCACTGAGATGTATTTAAAGAACATCTTAACGGCCCTCGCCTCCGCAAAGATCCACAATCCCGACGCTGATGTCGTTCTTTCCGTGAACACCGATATCGGCGATGCTTGGACCAAGCGGTTTGAGTCTGCGGGTGTTAAAGTCCGCCGGATGGATTTCGACACATTTGTCGTTCCCAAGGAATTCCCCTGGTCACTGGCATTTTTCAAGATCTGCGTCTTAAATACTTGGGTTCGGGAAGGTGCTCACGATCATTACCTTGTTCTCGACGCTGACACCTTCACCACCAAAAGCTACGAAGACCTCTGGAAAGAGGCCGATCTTGGCGTAGTCCTCTATCCCCTGGGCCATACGTTCTCCCATCGTGACAGAGATGTCATCAGAAGGGACTTTGCAACGCTCTATCCCGAAGAATCCAAACGTCTTCCCATTACCCATTACGGCGGTGAATTCGTTTGCGGAAGCAAAAATGACATGGTTGTTTTCATGGATAAATGCACCGAGATCTTTGAACGGATCTCCTCAAAGGGCTTTAAGGTTGAGGAAAAGGTGGGCGACGAGGACATCTGGTCCATCGCGGCAGCTTTGCTTTCGGGAAGCCTTAACGTGATCGCAGCAACCCCCTACGTGTTCAGGTTCTGGACCACGGATATCTTTTACCTGGTTTCCACCTGCACCGTTTCAAATCCCGTCTGCGTATGGCACCTTCCCCAGGAAAAAGAAACAGGCCTCATAAGGCTTTACGAATACTACTGCAAAAACAAAGCATTCCCTTCCCCCGAAAAATCCGCAAAGATGCTGGGGATCGTAAAGGCAAAAAGACCTTTTAACTTCTACACATTTTCAAATATGGTAAACGGAAAGTTAAGAAAATGGAAGATAAAAAAATAAGCGTTGTTGTTCCCGTATACAACGTTGAAAAATATCTCGATAAGACCATAACTCAGATCATAAACCAGACCTACAGGAATCTCGAGATCCTTCTTGTAGACGACGGAGCCACCGACAGAAGCGGTGCCATCTGCGATGAATATGCAGCAAAGGATGATCGAATTCATGTGATCCACAAGGAAAACGGCGGCTCTTCAAGCGCTCGAAACGCAGGTATCAGGGAAGCTTCCGGTGACTACATCGGCTTTCTTGATGCGGACGACTGGGCGGACGAGACCATGTACGAAACTCTTATCCGCGCCGCACTTGACAACGATGCCACCATCTGTGAGGTCATGTCTCAGGATTTTGACGAGGAAGGAAATCTCCTTAAAGGTCCGAGACTCAACACAGGAAAAGTGACATTTATCCCTTCGGAGGAGGATTTTCGCCTGCTCATGATGCATGTAGGCGACAGTTCTTTTTGCACGAAGCTTATAAAGGCTGATTTCTGCAAGCAGTTTGCTTTTCCGGAGAATAAGTTAAACGAGGACTTCCTTCTGATCCTTGAGATGATCGATAAATGTGACGGAGTTTACTCCATTGAGGAGCCTCATTACAACATTCTGATCCGAGGCGGCAGCAACCAGCGAAGCGGCTTCAGGCCTTTGCTTTACGATGCCATCATCGAAAACAGCGACTTTGCTTACGATATGATGACCGGGAAGTTCCCCTCATGTAAGACGGAAACCGAGAGATTTCGCTATGTTCAGCGCCTTATGTACCTTCTGCACATCCCGGTTTCTCAAATGACCGATAACAACCGTACATATCAGAAGGTCCTCGCCGAGGTCCGCGCGGAAAAAGAAAAATGGAAATCAAATCCCTTCCTTACAGATAAAGAAAAAAGAAACTTAAAGATCCTCACCTCCTGCCCTAAATTCAGCAAGCGGGTTCACGGTCTTATAATGAAATTAAAAAACTCCGAAGCATAACCGCCTGGGATTTGACAGATGCGTTGAAGAGATCATCGCATACATGAAAATACGGATGTGATACATCCATTAAATCTTTAGTAAATCATTCTACCGGGGTATGATCAATGAGAAAACTGTACATAGCGGACGATGAAAAATCAATTCGGGACGGGATCAAGCTTCTGCTTGACTGGGCTGCACTTGGGTACGACATCTGCGGCGAGTCGGGCAACGGAACAGATGCCGTTTCCGATATCATGCGCTTAAAGCCCGATCTTGTGCTCATGGACATACGCATGCCGGGACTCAGCGGCGTGGATGCCATAAAGGAACTGTTTGAATCCGGCTTCTCCGGTCATTTTGTGATCCTCTCCGGATACTCAGACTTTAAATATGCCCAGGCGGCCATGAAATACAACGTACGCTACTATCTCACAAAGCCCATCGACGAGGATGAGCTTCTTTCCGCCGTCAAAGAGATCTCCCAAAATCTTGATAAAAAAGACACGGAGGAGAACTTCGACCTGTATCTTAAGAGCAGGTCAAAGAAAGAGGTCCTCGCCGATATCCTTAACAGATCCGTGGACTTTTCTCTCCTTAAAAGCGACGACCTGGGCCTTTCCGCCGACAAATACCGGCTGGTGGCCTACGAAAACTTCAATATTTCCTCGGAGGATCTTCCCTACCATTTCTCGGAACTCTTTAAAGCCGCAGGGAAAAACAGCCTCTCTTCCATCCATATCGAATATAAGCACCATAATCTCCTGCTTTTGATGGGAGATCAGGCCATAAACCTTTTTAACCGGTTCCTTTCTTACTATGAATCCGTGCCGGAGCAGGGAAGCCCCCTTGACTCTTTGTTTGTGGCCTACAGTAACGTGGTGGGTTCCCTTTCGGATCTTCCCGTTTCCTACATGCAGCTTGAAGCCCTGATCTCCCGCCGTTTCTTTTGCCTTCAGGGACAGCATGTTTTAAGCTGTGACGATCTGCCTTCTTTTACCGGAAATCTGTCTCCTTTGGAGAATTCCCGCATTGAGGGCTATGCCTGCGAGATCTCCGACTGTATACAGACCTTTAACCGCAGAAAACTGGCCGAGACCCTCTATTCCATCGAGGAGTATCTTTACCATGTTGACGCGGATATTTCCGCGGTAAAACTGTTCCTTGTGGATCTGTATCTGCAGGTCAAGGACACCCTTACCCACCGCTATAACGACCAGAGCCTCCCCTTTGATTCAAATCCGGATATAATCTCCTTTATCCACGAGCGAAACTATCTGTTTGAGATCGCGGTGTATTTTTCGCGCCATTTCGAGGAGCTTATGAACGCCCTCGGAAACTCCTCCAGGGAAAGTGTCATCGATGATGTGATGTACTATATCGATCACAATTACAGCACCAACTTAAAGCTTGAGACCATCGCTCCCCTCTTCGGCTACAACAGTTCCTACCTTGGCAAGATCTTCAGCAAAGCCGCCGGCGAAAACTTTAACTCCTATGTGGACCGCATTCGCATAGAGCATGCCCTTACCATGCTGGAGGACGGCAGTCTTAAGGTGTACGAGATCGCAGAAAAGGTAGGCTATCGCAACGTTGACTATTTCCACAAAAAATTCAAAAAAATAACGGGAGAAAGCCCCGCCGAATACCGGCAAAGTCATTTCTCCCGCAAGTAACACTTTTATTTGTGCCTTTCTTTTTCTTTCTTAATGTCCTCTGACAGCCACTTCAAGGGCATGTCTTCTGGCTGCTTCATCCATGGACCACTGCTTGCACTTGTCATATCCGTATGCATTGGCAGTGTTTATCATCTGCTGCACATAATAATTGTATTCCCCTTCTGAAGCCGCATAAATGGCCTTCCAGCTGTAGTCTACGATACAGGTGGTAACCTGCTTCCAGATAAGCTCAAAATCGTCGTCCTGCTCCGATTCGGTGTATTCCGTTGCGGGCGCGACTCTGTACTTGAGCCTGTCCATATATTCGCTGATGGTCTCTACTCCGTTATAATTCATCCAGTCTTTCTGAATATCGTAATTGACCTTGGTAATGATGCTCCTCCAGTAGGTCTGATCGTAAGGATCGCCGGTGGTGTTGGGGTTTGTTTCGTTACCGGACCAGGTGGTGTTGTTTATCTGAACTTCACCGTCATGGAAGGTACCGCCGGCATAAGCTCCGGCCACATCCTCGGTAAGAGGGGTATCCTTGTCATTCTGGCACTTTTCGCCAAGTTCGGTAAAGCAGGCACGTCCTTCCTGATCATAGTACCACATAAGGTCCTTAGGGCCGTAAAGAGACTCCATGTAGCCGTCGGGTGTGCAAAGATAATTGATGATATCCATGCACAGTTCAGGATGCTCGGTATTTGCACCGATGGTCCATACACGGTTTCCGCCGTATACGCTCATGCCGTAGCAAAGAGGAACTGCCTTCTCGGGAACCATGGTGTACATGTACTTTCCTTCTGCCATGTGGGCGTCGGTATTGTACTGAAGACTGCCCGCATAGTTAAAGATGGAGAAGAAAATACCCGATGCCTTAAGCTTCTCGATCATCTCCGAATAAGTCTGGGTCATGGAGTTGGGATCCAAGAGTCCCTTCCTGTAAAGGGTGTTAAAGAACTTAAGGGACTGAAGGTAAGGGCCGTCAGGCTCCAGTGCATCATGCATGGTGCCTGTATCGGTATCGTACACACCCAGAGCCATTTCATCATAGCCCCAGTATGCCGTTGCAAATGCTTTTACATACATTACCATGTTTCCGTCCCAGTCGGGCCAGAGAGACACCGCATAGGTGGGATTTCCGTTTTCGTCGGTGGGTGAAAGCTCCTTCATCTGCTCAAAGAGGGTAACCATGTCATCAAGGTCCTTGACTACGGGGTAACCGAGCTGCTTATACAGATCCCATCTGAAATCCCAGGTATAGAAGAACTGCTCATGGGAATCACTGGATGAAGCAACGGAATGACCGAAGCCGTACAGCGTATCACTGGCACCTTCCGTAATGGAGGAGGTAAGGTTTTTGTTGGCCTGCAGTGCCTGAGGCATATGGTCTTTAATGTACGCGCCGTGGTTCTCCAGAAGATCGTACTTGTTCCAGTCAAGGAGCATTCCGCTCTTTACCGCACGCTTGTAGTCGTTA
>JAEEIN010000154.1 GCA_016281385.1 Lachnospiraceae bacterium
AACCGACCGACGGAGAAGCAGAGACGGTAGGCGATTCCGGAGCCATTACCATCACATCACGTGCAACGCAGACCGAGACAGGAGCAACCACAGAAGCAGACGGAACAACCGTAAGAAGGATCTATGCAATCCTTGCGGATATGTAATGGAGAGGGCGAAAGCCCTCTCTATAAGAAAGGAAAGATATGAAACGTAAGAAAAACGGACTTTGGATCATAATTACCTTAGCAATTTTACTTTTTGCAACAGTAGGTACAGCGGTCTATTTTATCCTTGATTTCAAGGACAAGGCAGACATCGCCACCAAACTCGCAGAAGAAAAAGATCAGTACATCGAAGAGAACACCCGTCAGATATGGACCACGATGGTTCCGATCAAAAAGGGTGACATTCTTGAAGAAGGCGTAAACGTTCAGCTTGAGCCGAGCCTTACGGCACTTCCCGACTATGTATACATTGACGATTCTTATTTAGGCAACGTAGCCGTAGTAGATATTGACGAATACACTCCGGTCTTTGTGAATATGGTAGCTAAAGACACCATTACAGATGACTTAAGAGAAGTAGAGATCGGTGTGGCGCAGCTCAATTTAAACACAAGCCTTAACGACTATGTAGATTTGCGTATCCGTTTTGCAACGGGCAGCGACTATGTAGTAGTAGCAAAGAAGAGGATCAAGGCATACGACCTTAAGAACTCAATCTTTTACACCGACTTAACCGAGTCGGAAATTCTTTGTCTTGCGTCAGCGACCATAGACGCATACATCAACACGGGTACGAAGATTTACTTAACTACCTATGAAGAACCCAATTTACAGAAAGCAGCGATCCCGAACTACCCTGTATCGGAAGTCATTTATAACTTAATGGCAGAGGACCCGAACATCATCGAAGTAGCGGAAAAGACACTCAATCTCGAAGCAAGAAGAAGACTTGCCGAGTATTTAGGATCTCTTTCGGAAGATTACCTCGATGCCGTATCAGATGGTGAGGGATTACATGATACCGCACACTCTACCGCTATGAGCGGAGTTATCAGTTATCATGATTCGGACGAGACATATCCTTCTTCGTTTGTAGAAGATGAAAACGGCGAGGCGGTAAACAAAGAAGATTCCACCGTTGTAGATGACAACGATGTTTGGGATTACAGTCTTGAAGACGACTTAATGGGAAAGGAGACACATGATTAGACTCATATACAGCGGTTTAGAAAGATGTGACTTTGTGTACTATCTTGCGCAGCTTGTTGCAAGTACATCAGCACAGGTCATAGTCAATGACACATCAATAACCGGTGATCTTTTCAGAATATTCCCTACCGAAGAACAGTATTACGAGTACAAGAATATCATCTTTGCCCGCAACCTTGACGAGTATGGCTCTTTCGAGGCATTAGACGGCATTGATTATTACATAGAGTACCGGGGAATGGTTAATCATTCCCTCGGTAACACTCCCAACACCTTCCACTTCATAATGCCTTCATACACCCGCGATGGTGTAGAGCTGGTGTCAACCATGCGCCCTGAAGGTGAAGTGACATACATCTTACGTGACTATTGCAACTGGAAGGTAACAGATAAGAGTTTTGCTCTTGTTTGTGGTTTGGAACCGAGCGCAATATCGGGCCACATTCCGTTAAGCGTAGATGACATCGGTAATTACAATGCCCTTTCCATTAACGGACATCAGAGATTTGTGGGATTATCAGAAGAGATGAACCAGGCACTCATATATGCCTTTGCAACAGTAACGATGCTCCCCGAGAAGGAAGCGGAAAAGATCTTTAAGAAGATCAGAAAGGTAAGGAAATGAGAATACTAATCCACGGAACAGCGGAAGGCTCGAATTATGCTGACCGCATAGCATCTGCTCTTGCAACGACAGCACTTACAAGATACGGAAAGAAGGTTCTCGTATTACAGTTAAACGAAAAACACCCGATCGAAGAAACCCTTGTCGGTAGAGCAAAACAGGCAACTCTCATTAAAGGCGAGTTCTCATTCACCGATTCGGGAATGGACGCACTTTGGAAAAGAGTAAGGGCCGGAGGTATCACTCCCGAAGAATGGTCTGACTGCACAAAGAACATATCCAAACAGGACCACGGTTTTGATGTAGCCGAAATTTCACAGAACAAGAACTTTCACTCAATGATCCTTACACAGTTTGAGTTCTTTGAGAAGATGGTCTTAAGCGGAGAAGAAGTATATCAGATTGTATTCATCTGCGTAGATCATGATGATGACGAGATGATAAAGACTCTTAAGGAAGCAAGGATATTAAACACTCCTTTTATCGACAAAGAGATCGTCTGTGTTCCCCAGGGTCCGGCAGAGGTAACAGTAAGCCCCGACACCTACCTTGCGGTAAAAAACTTTGACTTTAATTCGGAGTTTTCCGTAAAGAACATGGAAAACTACTACCATAACAAACACATCTACCCTATCCCTTACAACATCGGATACAAAGATGCTTGCCTTAAGCAGGACGCACTTCGGTTTTTATCTTTAAATGTAAAGCCCGAAGATTCCGATGACAACATCGAGTTTGCGGAATGCGTATCGAAATTCGTAGGTGTGCTGTTGGGAGTTGAAGAGATCGAAGACAAACAGAAGATGTTTGTTTTTAAGAGGTAGCCCATGACAAATATCATAATCATAGTTGCGATAGTAGCCTTTCTTATTCTGGCATTTATCTACTATTACAACGCATTAAAGAAAACTGAAACAGACCTTGAGTACAACTCGCTCTACTCCATTCAGCACTTGACTGATGTAGTGGCACAGACCTTTGCTAACACGCAGAAGACTAACCTTAAGGAACAGAACCTTTCCAAA
>JAEEIN010000155.1 GCA_016281385.1 Lachnospiraceae bacterium
GCGAATTATATATGAAGCTTTTGGATGAATGTCATAAGCGCGGCATTTATCCCGACACACCCGATATGAAGCCGCCGAAGCATGTGACCACCTATAAAGATAAAGTGGCATCATGGTCCGGAAGATTATGGGGTATAGTCATTGTGATCATGCTGATCGCATTCTTTTCAAGACTTTCGGAGGTGCTGATCTCACTGATCGGCGGAACCTTTGTTACGGCAGTGATACTTTTTCTCGGGCTTGCATTTGTCAGTTGCTTCAGCCGCAGAGCTGACCGTTTCCTTCAGGGGAAGCGGGGAAATATGAGTACGTTCTTCTGGATCGTCGTGCTGGGTTCGATAGGGATCGCATCACTTATTACTATATATACCTACAGACATCCTTCGGGTTATTACCGTTATAATGACACCACTTATTATTCCATAGGCGGAGATTTTTATTCTTACGATTCCGATTCATCGGACTGGGTTTACAGTTATGATTCTTTCAACAGAGATTATTATGTAGGCGATGACTATGACAGTGCTTCAACCTACGATGACTGGGATCTTTCATGGTCGGATCGGTTTGAGGATACATATACCTATGAATCCTACAACGATGATTCCTCCGATTCGGCTTACGACAGCTGGGATTCTGACTCCTCCTGGGATTCGGGCGGCTCCTCATGGGACTCCTGGGATTCCGGCGGAAGTGACTGGGGAAGTGACTGGTAAAGGGGTTTTCAAATGTCGGATATAATTATCAAAGGTGAAAAGATCATGGCTTTCGAGGACTTGCGTTACCTTGCCGCTTCGGCAGGGAAAACGGAAGCCTTTGTGGACAGGCTCTGGGAGGAACTGCTCTCAAAGCCCGCTCTTTATGATGAGTTTTTATACTATCTTAAGGCAGGAACGATAAAGGGCCGGCTTTCCGTGGAAGGCTACGATCTTTTAGACCTTTTTGTTTATATGATGAGTTATTCAAACCTTCGTAACGACACGGGAAAGAACACGGCTCTCTGTGACAAGACCGAGATGGTCCTTGACAGCTTTATGGCCATGGCGGAGCTTATGAACGATCCCGAAGGATACATAAAGAAACTTAACGAAGGCAGGGGAATGGACAAAATGTGAAAAGGGTTGCAAAGCCGGGTACCCTCTGTTATAATGCCACATGTTGCCTTATAACACGTCAGTTCGAGACCTTCCTGACGTAAAACAAAACTAAAGGAGAAAATAATGAAAAATCAGTCTTCAAAGACCGGAGCAGGTGTACTTTACATTGCTCAGGCCGGCGTTATCGCCGCAATCTACGTGGTACTCACCATGGCTATCAATGTCTTCAATCTTGCCAGCGGAGCGATCCAGGTAAGAATTTCCGAAGCATTGTGCATCCTTCCCTATTTTACATCCGCAGCCATTCCCGGATTATCCATCGGCTGTCTTCTTGCAAACCTGCTTACAGGCGCACCCATATGGGATGTGATATTCGGTACACTCGCAACTTTGATCGGTGCGATCTTTTCCTATATGTTAAGGAAGCATAAGTTTTTGGTAACGGTTCCTCCCGTTGTCGCAAACATGCTCATCATTCCCTTCGTGCTTTATTATGCCTACGGCTATAAGCTTGCATGGGTTGTGGGCGGTGTCGATCTTTCCATACCTTTTTATATGGTAACGGTTGGTATCGGCGAAGTCATTTCGGTAATGATATTGGGAACCATCCTCTTAAGAGCGCTGGAGCCCGTTAAGAATCATATTTTCAGAAAGTAATATCGGGGGTCACGGAGGCCCGTAATATGTTAGCTGAGTATTTGATCGATCTTGTAATGAAACCTAAAAACACCCCCTTTGATATCACGGAGGATATGGACCGCAAGGAAGGTTTTGTGGGTGCATTCCACGATTATCACCAGGTATGGGAGAGAACACCCTTCGAGGTGCCCTCCGACGATATCGTTATAAAGGGCGAATATATCGTAAATCCCATGGATGAAGGAACAAGAAAAAAGGTCTGTATCCTTTGCCACGGGCAGACGGTTTCCAGGGCGGGAGCGGTCAAATACGCAAAGCTTTTCTACGATCTTGGTTATAATATCGTCTTATTCGATCAAAGATACTTCGGCCTGACCGGCGGCGAATACTGTACCCTCGGGTATAAAGAAGCAAAAGATATCAAAAGAGTCATCGCATTTACAAAGACAATATTCGGTGAGGACTGCTTCTGGGGCCTTCACGGAGAATCGGAAGGCGCTGCCTGCAGCATAAAGGTCCTTGATACCGAGAAACCGGATTTTGTTGTTGCGGACTGTCCCTTCGCCGATCTTGGCCGTCTCATAAACGAGCAGGCATTCAAACGTGCTTTGTGGATCGGAAAGAAGGCTGCACTGAAGGCAGTGGAAATAGGCGTCGAAAGATGCGGATTCGATTACAGAGAGGTGCGTCCCATCGATTCCCTCAATGACTGTAACGTTCCCATCCTTTTCATGCACGGCAAACGCGACAGGCTCATTAACTGGAAGCACAGCAAGGATATGTATCTTATGTGCAAAAATGAGCTGAGCCGTATTTATATATTCCCTTCTACCGACCATGCAAGAAGCATATTCAACTATGCTATATCATACAAAGAACTGTTGACCGAATTCGTCAACAATGTTGAGAAGGCAGGTGACCTTAAATGATCGAGATCTTAAAGGCTATACTTTTCGGAATAATCGAAGGTATCACGGAATGGCTTCCGGTAAGCAGCACGGGACATATGATCCTGTTAAATGAATTCGTAAAGCTTGATGTATCGGAAGAGTTCTATAGCATGTTTCAGGTAGTGATCCAGTTAGGCGCAATAATGGCCGTAGTCATCATCTTCTGGAACAGCCTCTGGCCCTTCGGCAAGAAGAACAACAACGCACCTTTATCGGACAAAGGCTTTGGAGCGTACATAAAGAAGGATATCTTTTCTTTGTGGTTCCACATCCTTGTTTCCTGTGTACCGGCAGCAGTGATAGGCGTTCTTTTTGACGAGAAGTTCGAGGAGCTGTTTTACAACTATACCGTCGTTGCCATAATGCTGATCCTTTTCGGTATCGCATTCATAATCATTGAAACAAGAAATCGGAACAAAGACGCCAAGGTGACCGCTATAGCCGATATCACCTACACAACGGCGCTTCTCATCGGAATATTCCAGCTGATAGCTGCCATATTCCCCGGAACCTCCCGTTCGGGAGCAACCATCGTCGGAGCACTTCTTATAGGAGTATCAAGAACGGTGGCAGCAGAGTACACCTTCTTCCTGGCAGTTCCCGTAATGCTTGGGGCAAGCCTTTTAAAACTTGTTAAATTCGGCTTTGACTTCACGGGTCAAGAGGCTGCGATACTGGCTGTGGGCATGATAGTCGCCTTTGCGGTATCCATGGTCGTGATCAAATTCCTGATGAGCTATATCAGAAAGCACGATTTCAAAGTATTCGGCTGGTACAGGATAGTGCTGGGAGCACTGGTACTTATCTGCGGTGTCGCAGGTATCATAGGTTAACATTTCGGCAGGAGGCAGCTCCTGCCGTTTTTATCTGCAATAATGTCGCACCTTCAATTTCTTCTTACCGAGGTATACTGTGATGGCACCGCTTTGCCCGGTCTGATATATCACGGAACCTATATTTTCAAGCCGTTTGATGGTCTCTTTATGGGGATGACCGTAGCGGTTGTTTTTTCCTGCGGATATGAGTGATAGCGTGGGAGTGACTTCCTGTAAGAACATCCCGGAAGAAGAAAACTTCGATCCGTGATGAGCGACCTTCAGGATCTCAAAGCTTACATTGTCGGGAAGTGCCAGTCTTTTTTCCGTTTCTTCCGTAGCATCCCCCGTAAGCAAAATATCGGTATCACCAACCGAAGCCCACAGTACCGTCGAATCTGTATTGGGATCCTCCGATATCCTTCTCGGAGAGGGATTCAAAACCTCGACCCTGATCTTCCCGTAATTGAGTTCATCGCCTTTTTTCACAGCGGAAACCCTTACCCTGTTCTTTAACGCAAGATCATAAATCTCCTCAAACTTTTCATCCCACATTTCTTTTGAAAGATATGGAAAAACAACGCGTTTTACCTTTATCGGTCCCGTACGTGAGTTTTCGAGAAGATAGCTTATACCGTTAATGTGATCCGAATCGGAATGGGAGATAAATATATCCTCGACGGTCGTTATCCCCTGAGACAGGAGGTAGGGGTAAAGTACGTTCTTTCCAACCTCGGATCTTCCAGTGGAACCGCAGTCTGAGATGATGGCGCTGTGCTTCCCTGTCCTTAATACTATGCAGTCCCCCTGATCCACATCCAGAACCGAAAGGGAGGGATAGGGAGAAGGATTTAAGGAAAGAAGAGATATTGTGGTTGACATAACTACAACAGCGACGCACTTTCCGGGCATCCGCTTTCGTTGCAATAAGATAATTCCGAAGGCGACATAGTAAAGAAATATGATTGAAAGCCCCGGTTTGTTGGCGATATATGCAAAATGACAGGTTGACATAATGTATGACAAGCCGTCCACGACTTTAAGTAACAGCGCACAGAAGAAATCCGCGAGAGCGGCAAAGAAGTAAAGTTTGATCCCTCCGAACAGAAATCCCAGAGCCGCCAGCATGATCACCGGTCCCGTTAAAAGCCCGAGGCAGAGATTTAAAGGTACGCTTAAAAGATTTGAGTATGACTGAAAATACAGGCTTATGGGCAGCAGTGCAAGATACACGATAAGGGGAATCACCGCGGCTTCTTTTATTTTTGCGGACCTGAATTCCGAACCGTCCTTTGAATAAACATTGCCGAATATCTCAATCTGAAGGTCTCTGTGAACATATGAAAAATACAGCCCTATGACCAGCACGGCAGTATATGAATAGAGAAAGGACGAATCCCGCAGCTGAAGGGGATTTGAAATGAGGGTAACGGTTGATGCGACTCCAAGGGCCGAGAGGATGTCGTAGCTTCTGTTGATCACATCCGCCGTCAGCCTGAAAAGGTACATGATCACCGCCCGTAACACCGACACGCTGAACCCTGCGAGACTGCCGTAAAACAGTATGAACCCCATTCCCATGACCGCTGCCCGGCTTCGTTTCATTCCGAATCTTTTTAAAAGCGTGTAGACACCCCCTCCCGCCACCGACATATGAAGACCGGAGATCACGAGAAAATGGGCAAGCCCCGCCCTTTTATAGCTGTTCTGTCGCTCGGGATCAAGCCCGGTCCTGTCACCGAAAAGAAGAGTGTTTATGGTTCCCGATTCCAAAGGGCAGCTTCTTTTTACAATCTCAATGCAATGCAGGCGCATTTTAAAGAAATACTCTTTAACCGGGAACTTCGGAGAAGAGACCACGGAGATGTCATTGACATTAAGATAAAAGAGATAGCCCCGATTTTCATAAAAGCGGGCACTGTCAAATTCTCCCGGATTGGTGGGAGACCTGAAATGCTTGAAGGTTCCGTTTACCAAAACCACACTTCCAAGGGGAATCGCCGAAGATAATTTAAACTCGTTTACATAACACTTGAAACCATATTCGCCCTTTACGCATAAAGAATCCACATCCCCGTTTTCCGAAACCGTCTTTTCACAGATCCGCCCCGTAAGAACAACACTTTCTCCGTCATAAAAGGGCAGAGCGGGAGCGGTGTATATGAAGCAGGCATAGATCGCAAAAAAAGGCACAAGAAACAAAGCCCCGAAAAAGATGGGGCGGCGGGAAAGAACGTCTTTTATCTTACGCATATCTGATCCTTAAGACCTTCATAGATACCGTTCTTAATGCCGTTTACATTCATTATGTCTTCGATCTTTTCAAAGGAATTGCCCTTTTCCCGATAGGCAATGATGGCCTCTGCCCTTGTCTTTCCGATGCCGTTTAATGTCATCAGTTCGTCAAGCCCTGCGGTGTTGATGTTCACAAGCCCCGAAGACGTCTCGTTAAGACCTGCGGAAGCGGTAGCGGTATTCCCGGGCTCCTCCTCTAAAGAAGGGATAAAAAGCTGTGTCCCATCCGTCAGCTCGGTGACCATGTTTATTCCCCGGGTATCCGCGGTTCCCACAATGCCTCCCGCAAGATTGATAAGCTCGTACACCCTGCTTCCCACGGGCATTTTGTAGACACCGGGAGACTCAACAGATCCCTGTATTGAAACATAGATCATGTCATCCGCCGGTTCCTCGACGGTTTCTTCCTGCAGCAAAACAGAACCTGATATCTGCGGCAGGTCTCGATTCTCATAAAAAATGGTTTCCTCCGATGGATTGCAGCCCGAAAGGACTGTGGAAAATAAGAAGAAAACAGATAAAAAGATTATTTGATTTTTCATTTTTGCCTCCTTAAACAGGAGGGCGTGTGGTGAGACCATATTACAAAAACATTAAGATATTTGCAATAGTGTAAGAGGAAAAAATATGATACAATGACACTGTTGCAAAGGAGGCTTTCATGGCAGAGATAAGAGAGGATATAAAGAGCGGATCTTTTAAGAATATGTATCTCTTATTCGGCGAGGAAGCCTTTATGAGAAACTACTACAAGAAGCAACTGCGAGATGCGCTGGTGGATCCCTCGGATAACTTAAATTACTCCTATTTTGAGGGAGCGGGTACCGACGTAAATGCCGTTGCGGATCTTATAAACACAATGCCCTTTATGAGCGATCACCGTGTTATCCTCTGCGAGAATACCGGCTGGCTTTCAAAGGCCGGCGGCGGTGAATCCGGCGGTGAGGCAACGGGCAATCTGAAACTGATCTCCGATGCCCTCAAGGGAATCGGCGAGGACGTTGTTTTTATCCTCTGCGAGGTAAATGTCGACAAACGTTCCGCACTTTACAAACTCATAAGCTCCAAAGGAACGGCGGAGGAGTATGAGAAGTGGGACGAAAGAAGGTTGACCGGCTGGGTCACGACTTCCTGCAGGAATTACGGCAAGGCCATCAATTCCGCCACCGCAGCCTATCTTGTTTCGGAAGTCGGTACGGATATGACCCTTCTCAGCCTTGAGATAAACAAGCTGGCTTCATGGTGCATGGACCGTCCCGAGATCACCGCAAAGGATGTTGACGAGGTATGTACCCATCAGGTCAACAATAAGATCTTTGATATGATATCCGCCATTTCCGAGGGCAGACAGAAGGAAGCTTTGAAACTGTATTACGATCTTCTTACCCTTCGTGAATCCGGTTTCCATATACTGAGTCTTCTGGTGCGTCAGTACAATAACCTTTTGCAGATCCGAGACTGCCTTGACCGTCACGAGGGCACAAGGATCATAACTGAAAAAACAAAGCTGCAGGAATGGCTTGTACGTCGTCTTGTAAATGTAGCCGGGCGTCTTACGATGGGTGAGATACGCGATGCCCTCGAAGCCTGTGCCAAAGCCGATCAGGATATAAAGACCGGTAACCTTAACGAGACCATGAGCATAGAACTTTTGATAATTTCTCTGGCCAATCGACTCAAAGTACAATAAATCGGACAATGAATGCTGTATTTTTATTTCAACAGTAAACCTTTTATACATCAAAGGGAGGAATAAAAATGAGCAGACAGACGATCTTAAACATTTTACTTGCATTCTTATTCGTGATCGGGATAGGAGGTCTTTTTTCGATAAAGACCGAGGGCAGACGCGACTACTTCGTTGATGCCAACAAAGAACTCGAGCAGGAATATATCAAGGAGATAAAAGCCGTTCTTTGCGAGTACCGCATGGGCAATGCGGGCATAACCTTGACCAAGGTTTCCGAAGACGGAACATATACAGAATATACGGTAAAGATCCACACGGGAAGGGAGAATCCGAAGGAGATGCTTGAGAGGATCGAAGATCTTTCTCCAAACATTTCGGACTGTTCGGTCTCGGTGGTCTTTGATCAGGAGGATCAATGAGAGACATTCCGAAAGAGAATGAGATCTACAGACATTTTAAAGGTAACGACTATCAGATAGTCACCACCTGCGAACATACGGAGACCGGCGAAACGCTGGTTGTCTACCGGGCCCTTTACGGAGAGGGCAGGGTTTACGCAAGGCCCCTTGATATGTTCATGAGCGAGGTGGATCGTGACAAATATCCCGACGTTACCCAGACCTACAGATTTGAAAAAGAAGAATTCGCCGTTGACCCGGGAGTATCGGAATTCCTTGCGGCGGAATCTTACGAAGAGAGGATAAAGATACTGGCAAAGCTTGAACCCAGGATCACCGACTTTATGATCGATACCATGGCATTGTCCCTTGATATCGAGGTCGTATCCGGTCCGGTTCATGACAGATATAATGATCTGATGGGAGCGCTTGAGACACAGCGAAAGTTTGAGACCAACCGCTTCCGTTAGGAGAGGAGTCTTAAATGGCATACGATCTTGAAAACAGACTTGTTATAGGCGTTTCATCCAGAGCGCTGTTCGATCTGACACGTGAAAACGAGATATTCGAAACCGAAGGCCTTGATGCTTACTGCTGCTACATGGTAGGCCACGAAGACGAGGTCTTAAAGCCCGGCCCCGGTTTCAAGCTTATAAAGGCGCTTTTGAACATCAACAAACTCAAAGGCCAGGAAGGAAGGGTTGAAGTCATAATCATGTCCCGCAACAGTGCGGACACTTCCCTTCGGGTATTCCATTCCATCGAGCATTACGGTTTGGACATCACCAGGGCTGTACTTGCCAGCGGCGGAAGCCTTGCTCCTTACCTGAATGCATTCAGAACGGACCTTTTTCTTTCTGCTTACGAAGATGATGTTCAGTCGGCGATCGATTCGGGTATCGCGGCCGGTATCATCTGCAACGACGTAAACAAGCAGTATGATGTTGATGAGGATCTTAAACAGATCCATATAGCTTTCGACGGTGACGCCGTTCTTTTTTCGGAGGAATCCGAAATGATCTATCAGAAGGACGGCCTCAAAGCCTTTGAAGCCAACGAGAAGAACAACCGCAATGTGCCCCTTCACCAGGGACCTTTCGCAAAGTTCTTAAAAACCCTTTCGGACCTTCAGAGAGAGTTTCCCCCGGAGGAGGTACCCATCAGGACCGCCCTTGTTACCGCAAGGAACGCTCCTTCCCACGAGCGCGTCATAAAGACGCTGAGAGCCTGGAACGTGCGTATCGACGAGGCTTTCTTTCTCGGGGGCATATCCAAGAAGGATGTGCTTGAAGCCTTCGGGGCTCACATCTTTTTTGACGATCAGGCGATCCATACTACTCCCGCATCTGAGGTAGTTCCCAGTGCGAGGGTTCCATATAAACAAAATAAAGAGGAATAAGAGAGGTAAGCAATGAAATTATTAAGTATCGCGATCCCGTGCTACAACTCCGCAGCATATATGGAGAACTGTGTTAATTCACTTCTTCCCGGCGGAGAGGACGTTGAGATCATCATCGTGGACGACGGTTCACAGAAGGACGACACACCGGCCATAGCCGACAGGCTTGCAGCCGAGCACCCCACCATCATCAAGGCCGTTCACCAGGAAAACGGCGGACACGGTGAGGCAGTAAACACGGGAATAAAGAATGCCACCGGCCTTTACTTCAAGGTTGTGGATTCCGACGATAAGGTGGATCCCGAAGCCTACGCAAAGATCCTTGATCGCTTAAAGTCCCTTCTGGATAAAGGCGAGACCGTGGATATGTTCCTTGCGAACTATGTTTACGACAAGGAAGGTGTAGCGGACAAGAAGGTCATCAATTACAAGGGCGTTCTTCCCGAGAACCGCATCTTTACCTGGAACGAGACCGGACACTTTAAAAAAGGTCAGTACATACTGATGCATAGCGTTATTTACAGAACCGCCCTCCTTAAGGAGAGCGGTATGGTGCTGCCCAAACATACATTTTACGTTGATAACATCTATGTCTTTGAGCCCATGCCCCTTGTAAAGTCCATGTACTACATGGATGTGGATTTCTATCTTTACTACATCGGTCGTGAGGACCAGTCGGTAAACGAGAAGGTCATGATCTCCAGGGTAGACCAGCAGATCAGGGTTAACCGTCAGATGTTTACCTATTTCTCAAGGATCAATAAAGAAGAAGCAGCTTCAAACCCGAAGGTTGTCAAATATATGTACAGCTATCTTGAGATCATCACAACGATCTCATCCATCCTTCTTATCTTAAGCAAATCCAAAGAGGCTCTTGAGAAGAAGAAAGCCCTCTGGCAGTGGATGAAGGAAACGGATGAAGCTGTTTACAGGAAACTCCGTCACGGACTTCTCGGCATTTCCATGAATCTTCCCGGAAGCGTCGGAAGGGGTATTTCCGTAGGCGGCTATCATATTGCACAGAAGTTATTCCATTTCAACTAAATCAAATTTTGAGAGGAGTGTTCAATGCAGATCACGAATTTAAACGGAAAGTGGCAATTCAGGGAATGCGGTACGGATACCATGTATCCCGTTACCATTCCCGGCTCGGTTCTGTCGGGCTTATTGGATAATAAGGTCATCGAGGATCCTTATTACAGGGAAAACGAGTATCCCACCAGAGAACTTTTGCGAAAGAACTTCGAGTTCGTCAGAACCTTTAATATGGACGATGTTTCGGGAACTCTCGAGCTTGTCTGCGAAGGTCTGGATACTGTTGCAACGGTTTACATAAATCAGAAAGGCATCTTATCCGCAGATAATATGCACAGGACCTACAAGGTTAAGGTCAACGATTATTTAAAGCCCGGAGAGAATGAGATCAAGATCATCTTCATTTCTCCCATAATCTACATGGAGAGCCATGAACCTGCTCCCGGCAAGGAGATCCGTGTCTGCACCACCGGTGCAATGGCCGGCAACCAGTACATAAGGAAAGCACATTCCATGTTTGGCTGGGACTGGGGCCCTCAGCTTCCCGATATCGGTATCTGGCGTGACATCTACATCCGCCGTTACGAGGATGCCATCCTTGAGCGCTTCTATGTGGAACAGAAACACGAACTTAAAAAGAACAGGGTAAAGCTTAAGATCACCCCCACCATAAGGCTTTCCGACGGAACCGAGACGGGGCTTAAGGGAACCGACTACAAGGTTCTTGTTACGGTTAAGGATCCCGAAGGAAATGTTATCGCAGATAGTGTGGATGCAGCCAAGGGCGTTAAGATCGACGACCCGAAGCTTTGGTGGTGCAACGGCCTCGGTGAGCAGCCCTTATATACCGTTGAGGCGGAGCTTGTTGATTCCAAGCGTCCCGAATGGAAGGGCAACGTTATTTCCGAAAGGATCGGTCTTCGTACCTTCACCGTTTCCCAGAAGAAGGATGAATGGGGCAAGGAGTTTGCTTTCTGCTTAAACGGTCAGAAAGTATTTGCTATGGGTGCGGACTATATCCCCGAGGATTGTGTATACAGCCGCATCACCCGTGAACGGATGAAGTATCTTATCGATTCTTCCAAGGAAGTTGGTTTTAACTCCATCAGAATGTGGGGCGGCGGCTATTATCCTTCAAAGGAATTCATGGATCTTTGCGATGAAGCCGGTCTTCTTGTATGGCAGGACTTCATGTACGCATGTAACATATACGAGCTTACGGATGAATTTAAGGAAAGCATCATAAGGGAGACCGAGGATAACGTAAGGCGTTTGAGAAACCATGCTTCCCTCGGTATCTGGTGCGGAAACAACGAGATGGAATCAGCATGGCTTAACTGGGGCGGCTGGCCCGAGCACAGCAAGGAACTTAAGAAGGATTACCTTCAGATGTTTGAAAACATCATTCCTTCCATTGTTGCCAGGGAGGATCCCAACAGATTCTACTGGCCCAGCTCTCCTTCCACAGGCGGCGGCTTCAAGGATCCCGACAATGACAATGCCGGCGACAGACATTACTGGGATGTTTGGCATGGTGAGAAGCCCTTCACGGATTACGAGAATTACTTCTTCAGATTCTGTTCCGAGTTTGGTTTCCAGTCCTGGCCCGAACCCGCTACCGTAAGGACCTTTGCAAAGGAAGGGGATTTCAATGTCTTCTCAAAGGTAATGGAATCCCATCAGAAGAACCCCAGCGCAAACTCCAAGATCGTTCATTACATTGCGGAGAATTTTGCATATCCCAACAGCTTTGAAAGTGCACTGTATGTGAGCCAGGTACTTCAGGGTATGGCCATCAAATACGGTGTTGAGCACTGGAGAAGAAACCGCGGACGCTGCATGGGTGCCATTTACTGGCAGCTTAACGACAATTGGCCCGTAGCTTCCTGGTCCAGTATCGACTATTACGGAAGATGGAAGGCCCTTCATTATATGGCCCGCCACTTCTTCAAGAGCGTTTCCGGTACCGTTAAGCGCGACGGATTCAAGTTCACTCCCTACGTTCAGAACGAAACCTGGGAAGCTGACGATACGGTATATACATTGTTCGTAAAGGACATGGATAACAAAGTTCTCTTTGAGTACACCGGTGCTATCCACACCGACAGCTTCGGAGTGGGAGCCGGCGAGACTCAGGATGTTTCCGAGTACGTTAAAGGCAAGGAATGCGAGACCTATGTTGAGGTGAGGTTTACTCACAAGGACAGATCCGTTTCCACACAGGTTGAGCCCATCAGTCTTTATAAGCATATGCTCATAAAGAAGCCCGAGCTTGAACTTACGGTTACGGACAAGACTGCTTCGGAGATCACCGTTACGGTAAAGTCCGATGTATTCACACCTTTCGTTGACCTGGTATCCGGTGATACCATCGTGATCTGGGAAGACAATTTCTTCTTCTTAACGGACGGAGAAACAAAGACCATCAAGGGAAGGATCGTGGGAGATGCGCCTGCATTTGTTGATGTAAGGGCCATCAGTCTTGCTGATTCCTACGATTGCTGATCAGTTTATAAAGAGAGGATATATCCCATCCCGTGCTAAGAAAGGCGGGGTGGGAAATTAGTGTCATGAATAAGGAACTTTTATTTTTCGAGCCCGTATTTAAGACCCTTGTCTGGGGAGGAAACCGTATGCGTGATGTTTACGGCTATGACATTCCCTCCGAGAATACGGGAGAATGCTGGGCAATAAGCGCCCATCCAAACGGCGACTGTGTCTGCATAAGCCAGCCCTTTAAGGGGATGACACTTTCAAGGATCTGGAACACCTATCCCGAAGTGTTCGGTAATTTCGGCGGAGACAGATTTCCCCTTTTGTTAAAGGTGATCGATGCCGCTTCGGATCTAAGCATTCAGGTACATCCCGACGATCATTACGCAAGGATACATGAGAATGGCTCACTTGGCAAAACTGAGTGCTGGTACATCCTTGAATGCGATGAAAATGCCAAACTTGTTATCGGCCATAATGCAAGGTCCAAGGAAGAACTTATCTCAATGATAGATGAGGGACGTTTTTCCGAACTCATAAGGGAAGTGCCCATCAAAAAGGGTGATTTCATTCAGATAGATCCCGGTACTGTCCATGCGATAAAGGGCGGAGTAATGCTCCTTGAGACTCAGGAGAATTCCGATGTGACCTACAGGCTTTACGATTACGACAGGCTCTTTGAGGGAAAGAAGAGAGAGCTTCATCTTGCTCAGTCAAAAGAGGTTATAACGATCCCGGCAAAAGAAAACGCAGTTGTTTCAACCTCCGATGACAGACCTTTCGAAGTGCTGATAGAATGCGATCATTACAGGGTATTGAAGATCAATGTAAAGGAACGGGCGACTCTTGAAGACAATGCTTCCCTAAGGCTTGTGTCCTGTGTGGAAGGAGAGGGCAGCATTAACGGCATTCCTCTTAAGAAGGGGCAGCATTTCATAGTTCCCAAGGATTACGGAGAACTTCTTTTCAGAGGAAGGATGACACTTATCTCATCCGTTCCTGTGGCACAAAGATAAAAAAACGGGCACCGATCACTCGGTGCCCGTAATTTTTTGCCCTTATCAGATAAGAGGATATTTCTTTGTAAGTTCGATAACGCGGGCCTTGGTAGCCTCAACCTTATCTTCACCGCCCTTGATGATGTCTGCGATGCAGTCTGCGATCACATCCATATCCGTTGTGTTCATACCACGGCTTGTAACTGCGGGAGTTCCGAGACGGATACCGCTTGTAACGAAGGGCTTCTGGGGATCGTTGGGAATGGTGTTCTTGTTGGCAGTGATATGAGCTGCATCAAGAAGTTTCTCAACGCTCTTTCCGGTAAGACCGAAGTTTGTAAGGTCAACAAGCATAAGATGGTTGTCGGTACCTCCGGATACGATCTTTACGCCGCGGGAAAGAAGTCCGTTGCAAAGAGCCTGTGCATTGTCGATGATTCCCTGCTGGTAAACCTTGAATTCGGGAGAAAGAGCCTCTTTGAAGCAGACAGCCTTACCTGCGATCACATGCATAAGAGGTCCGCCCTGAATTCCGGGGAAGATTGCTTTATTGAAATTGTACTTCTCGTTAACGTCGTTGTTGCAAAGGATAAGGCCTCCGCGAGGTCCGCGTAATGTCTTGTGAGTCGTTGTCGTTACAACATCTGCGATACCGATGGGGCTTTCGTGTAAGCCTGCGGCTACAAGACCTGCGATGTGTGCCATATCTACCATTAATACCGCACCGCAGTCATCGGCTGCCTTACGGAATTTCTTAAAGTCGATGGCCCTTGCATATGCGGAAGCGCCTGCGATGATCATCTTGGGCTTGCATTCCATTGCAAGTGCATACATCTTATCGTAATCAATGATACCGTCATCGTTTACACCGTAAGGAACGATGTTGAAGTATTTACCTGAAATGTTTACCGGGCTTCCGTGTTTAAGGTGTCCGCCGTGATCGAGGTTCATTCCCATGATGGTGTCGCCGGGGTTACAGATGGCAAACTGTACGGCAAGGTTGGCCTGAGCACCGGAATGGGGCTGTACATTTGCATATTCGCAACCGAAGAGCTCCTTGGCACGTTCGATGGCAAGAGTTTCAACAACGTCTACACATTCGCATCCGCCGTAATAACGCTTTCCGGGATATCCTTCTGCATATTTGTTGGTAAGAGGACTTCCCATGGCTGCCATTACAGCCTTGCTTACCCAGTTTTCGGAAGCGATGAGCTCAATGTGATCGTTCTGACGCTGCTGCTCGTTAACGATGGCTTCGGCGATCTCCGGATCAACTTTTCTGATTTCGTCGAGTGAGTACATTCTGTTTTCTCCTTTTAGCGTGTTAATGTGTTAAACCCATAAAGTTTAATTGATTATATCATAAGTCTGAACAAATACAATAAAAATTTACCTAAATCATCATTAAACCTTAAGATTCTATGGCGATTTTGCAATTGTATTTTTCGGAAATGGCTATTAAAATACCATTAGGCGAGAAAAGAACGCCAAAATGCCCGGGGGTTTTGAAATGCAAAAGTATTATTTTGTCTGTAATCCCGCTTCCCGTTCGGGAAGAGGAATTGAAGTATGGAATAATGTGGAGACGTATCTTAAGGAGAACGATATCTCCTACGAGATTTCTTTTTCCAAAGCGCCGGGACATGTGGCAAAGATCGTTGAGGAACTCCTTAATGTCCATGCCGATGAGGGCTGTTTAAACGTCATAATCCTCGGAGGAGACGGAACCCTCGATGAAGCCATCCAGGGAATAACCGATTTCGATCGTATCAATATCGGCTACATCCCCACAGGCTCGGGAAATGATTTCGCAAGGTACTGCGATTTCGGTGACGACGCCATCTACAATCTGAAAAAGATATTAAAGACTGAAGAGGTGAAGCTTATAGACATCGGTAAACTTGAGTATCTTGACGATTGTAAGGAACATTCCGCCATCGCGGGTGATGTGGTGGCAAGGACCCACTGGTTTGACGTAAGCTGCGGTATCGGTTTTGATGCGGCCATCTGCCAGCGCGTTTCCGAGTCCAAATCAAAAAAGGCCTTAAATACCGTTAAAATGGGCGCTTCGGTCTATGTATTGAATGCGCTGAAGCTTCTTTTTACAGACATAACTCCCGATGCGAAGCTGATACTTGACGGTAAGGACGAGATCGAATTAAAGAAACTGAGATTTGTTGTAGGCATGAATACATGCTACGAAGGCGGCGGATACAAGTTCGCTCCCGAAGCGGTTCCGGACGACGGATACCTTGACGTATGTCAGATAAGCGGCATTTCTGCTTTTGGTGCATTAGCGCTTATACCCCGGGCTTCCAAAGGCAATCATATAAACAACAGACATGTCGGTCTGTACCATGTTAAGGAATTTGAGGTTAAGACCGATATACCTCTCTGGGTACATACCGACGGAGAGGTTTACACAAAGTCTTCCCACATAAGGGTCAGTGTGGTTCCCGCAAAGTTACGTTTTCTTATGTGAGGGCTTTGATTTAGAGGAGAGGATTAAGTGTTACAGTATTTAAAAAAGAATTTCAGGTATCTGATCCCTGTGGGCGTGTTCATGGTGATCTATCTGACCTGGTTCTTCATAATCGAGAGCCACGTCAATACTTATACGATCATTCATACGTCTCTTGATGACAAGATACCGTTTTGTGAGTTTTTTGTTATTCCTTATTATATCTGGTTCGGATATGTGGTGGTCTGCGTAATGCTGGCATTCTTTACGGATCTTGAGACCTATTGGAAAACGGTGATCTTTCTTGTTACCGGCATGACGATCTTCCTTGTGATCTCGACACTCTGGCCCAACGGTCAGAACCTTCGCCCGCTGGTATTTGAACGCGACAACCTCTGCACGGGCCTTGTGGAGAAGATCTATTCCGCGGACACGCCGACGAATCTCTGGCCAAGCATTCATGTTTACAATTCCATAGGTTCACACCTCTGTATCATGAACTGCTCAGCTACGAAGAACAAAAAGTGGGCAAGGGCAATATCCTTTGTTACCGCGATCCTGATCATTCTTTCAACAATGTTCATCAAGCAGCATTCCTGCTTTGATGTGACCACCGCCATCATCATGGCAATAGTAATGACGTTTATCGTGTATTACAAAGAGATCGAGGAAAGAATCTCACAGTCAAGGGTTAAACGTGAAGAGGCTACGGCCAGATAGAGCAGTAAAATCGGGCACCGAGTGATCGGTGCCCTTTTTGTTTGCCCCGGAAAATCTTTGGTAAATATTTACAAAAACCATGGAACATATTTGGAAAAATAGTAAACTTTTGGGTTGTTAACCTGTGGTTTCTATGATAGAATTCCTTAGACGGCGGACAAGTGTACGTAAGTGACGAACAACAAAAGGATCGTGTTCGCGGCACAAAAACAGGTGTCTTTCACTCGGGACCATGGAAAGGAGCGGTATGGCTGACAACTCAGAATACTATGTAGTAAAGAAAAAAGCAGTGCCCGAAGTTTTACTGGGCGTGGTCGAAGCCAAGAAGCTTCTTGAGACAAGAAGGGTGGACACGGTTCAGGAAGCAGTGGACCGGGTCGGAATAAGCCGTTCTTCTTTTTATAAGTATAAGGACGACATTTTCCTGTTCCACGATAACTCTCAGGGAACCACCATCACCATCACTTTCCAGATGGACGATGAGCCCGGTCTTTTGTCGGATGTTTTAAAGACCATAGCCGATCACGGCGCAAACATCCTGACGATCCATCAGAGTATCCCCATCAACGGAACCGCTTCCTTATCCATAAGCATACAGATCCTTGAGACGACTCACGATGTCTCTTCCATGATCCGTATGATGGAGGAACAGCGCGGAGTTCACGACGTACATCTTATCGCAAAAGAATGACAGGAGAGAAGAAATGATCAATGTGGCAGTTTTCGGTTACGGAACGGTAGGCAGCGGAACCGTTGAAGTAATCATGGACAATAACGACGTTATTTCAAAAAATATCGGAGACAGGATCGACGTTAAGGCAATCCTCGATCTTCGTGATTTCCCGGGAGACAAGTATGAAAGCAGGATCGTCCACGACGTGGATGTGATCGTAAACGATCCCGAGATAGATATAATCTGTGAGACCATGGGCGGCGTCGGAGCAGCCTACAAGTTCACAAAGATGGCTCTTGAAGCCGGAAAGAGCGTATGTACCTCCAACAAGGAGCTGGTTGCTCTTCATGGTCCCGAACTTTTAAAGATCGCTGCCGATCACAACTGCAGCTACAAGTTTGAGGCCAGCGTCGGCGGCGGAATCCCCATCATCAGGCCTTTACAGGATGCGCTGACGGCAGAAGTCATTCAGTCCGTATGCGGTATCGTAAACGGAACAACAAACTACATGCTTACAAAGATGGACAAGGAAGGCGCCGAGTTTGAGGATGTGCTTAAGGAAGCCCAGGCAAACGGCTATGCCGAAGCAGATCCCACTGCGGATATCGAAGGACATGATGCCTGCAGAAAGATCGCGATCCTTTCATCTCTTGTTTTCGGAAAGACCATCAGATCGGAAGAAATCCCCACGGAAGGCATCACAGCCATTTCCGCAAGGGATATGAAATATGCCAAGCAGCTTGGAAGAAAGATCAAGCTCCTTGCAAGATATGAGAGCAAGGATGGAAAGCGTTACGCAATGGTTGCGCCTTTTCTTCTTACTCCCGAGAATCCCCTGTACTTCGTTGACGATGTTTTCAATGCCATAAAGGTAACGGGAAATATGCTGGGAGAAGCAATGTTCTACGGACGCGGAGCCGGCAAGCTTGCGACTGCAAGTGCGGTTGTGGGTGACGTTGTTGAGTGTGCAAAGAACAAGGGAAAGAACATTCCCTGTGACTGGACCGACGAGGTAGTTACCCTTAAGGATAAAGAGCTTTCCTCCCGCCGCTTCTTTGTACGTGTGGGCGCAGAGGTGGCTTGCGAGGCAAAAGAAGCCTTCCCCATTGAGGAAGAAGTCAAGGTTGGATTTTATGATGAGTTCGCATTTGTCACAAAGGTGATGAGCGAAAATGATTTTGAAGAAAAAAAGAGCAAATTGGGTGCCGGTGTGATAAACTACATCCGTATGGAGGATTGATAAAGAAATGACAAAGGTAGTTAAGTTTGGCGGAAGCTCCCTGGCGAGTGCAGAGCAGTTTAAAAAGACGGGAGCGATCGTTAAAGCGGATCCCGACAGAAAGTATGTGGTTCCCTCAGCACCCGGAAAGAGATTTTCCAAGGATAAGAAAGTAACCGACATGCTTTATGCATGTTTTGAGAAAGCAACCGGCAAGAACGGCAAAGAGAAGATGCAGGCCGAATTTGAGGAGATCAAGGGCCGCTATCAGGAGATCATCGACGGTCTCGGATTAAAGATCAGCCTTGAAGAGGATTTCAAGACCATCGAGCACAACTTCTTAAACGGCGCCGACAAGGATTACGCCGCATCAAGAGGTGAATTCTTAAACGGAAAGCTCATGGCGGAATATCTCGGATACGAATTTATCGATTCCGCAGAGGTAATAAAGTTTAAAGAAAGCGGAGAGTTTGACTCCGAGCTTACCAATGATATCTTAAAGGCGCGCCTTGCAAAGGCGGAAAGAGCCGTTATTCCCGGATTTTACGGATCCTACCCCGACGGAAAGGTAAAGACCTTCTCAAGAGGCGGTTCCGATATCACCGGATCCATCGTTGCAAGGGCAAGCAAAGCTATCGTATATGAGAACTGGACGGACGTTTCGGGATGCCTCGTAGCGGATCCCAGGATCATCGACAATCCCGTTCCCATCGAGATCGTAACCTACAGAGAGTTAAGAGAGCTTGCATATATGGGCGCCAGCGTTCTTCATGAGGAAGCGATCTTCCCCGTAA
>JAEEIN010000156.1 GCA_016281385.1 Lachnospiraceae bacterium
AGAAGAGGACGAGGATATTGAGGAGAAGCCTCAATCGGAGGATAAATCCTTCAGAAGCGCCAATGTCTGGCATCGTATTGCAACGGTATTCGCAGGCCCCTTCTTTAACTTCATTATCGCAATGCTTTTTGCAATGATCATAGTTGCGAATTCAAAGACGGATCTGCCTACCGTAATGGGCATTACCGAAGGCAGGGCCGCCGAGGCCGCAGGCCTTCAGACCGGAGATGTGATCGTAAGCATCAACGGCGAGAAGATCCATGTATGGCGTGACATCTCCCTTATCAGTTATCTGAATGCGGGAGAGGGCCTTAAGATCGTTTATTCCAGAAACGGCGAGAAGCATGAGACCACCCTTTATCCCACCTATTCCGAGGAGGACGGCCGTTACTACATCGGTATCGAAGGCGGAACGGACCTTGTGGAGTGTAAGGGCCTCGACCTTTTCAAATACAGCTGGTATGAGCTTTTGTTCAACTTCAGAAATACCTTCAAGAGCTTGAAGCAGCTGGTACTGGGACGTCTTTCCAGGGACGATGTTTCAGGTCCCGTTGGAATTGCGCAGGTAGTTGGAGAAAGCTACGATACCGCCAAGGAGTACGGCATTAAGACCGTTGTTCTTACAATGATGAACATAGCGATGCTGCTTTCGGTCAATCTGGGAGTCATCAACCTCCTTCCCCTTCCGGCCCTCGACGGCGGCAGGCTCATCTTTCTTTTTATAGAGGTTGTAAGGGGCAAGCCCGTACCTGCGGAAAAAGAAGGTATCGTGCATCTCATCGGTATCATCCTTTTCTTCATACTTACGATATTTGTACTGTTTAACGACATTTCAAGGTTTTTCAGATAGGCGGTGGATTTATGGCATTTCGTGACGAAACGAAAGAGATACATATAGGTAACAGAGTGATAGGACACGGAAATCCGATACTTATACAGTCCATGACAAATACAAGGACTGAGGATGTTAAGGCTACGGTTGAGCAGATACACAGGCTGGAGAAGGCAGGCTGTGAGATAATTCGTTCAACGGTTCCCACTTTGGAGGCTGCAAAGGCGATCAGGGAGATCAGGAAAGAAATCTCCATACCCCTTGTAGCGGATATTCATTTTGACTATAAGATGGCGGTTGCTGCCATTGAGAACGGGGCTGACAAGGTACGTATAAATCCCGGTAATATAGGTTCCGATGAGAAGGTTCTTGAGGTTGTGAAGGCCGCAAAGGAGAGGAATATACCCATAAGGGTGGGAGTTAATTCCGGTTCTCTTGAGAAGGACATTGTCGAAAAGAATCACGGTGTTACCGCAGAGGGACTTTGCGAAAGCGCATTACGTAACGTGTCCCGTTTAGAGGACATGGGTTATGATAATCTGGTTGTGAGCCTTAAGTCCACCAATGTACTTATGTGTGTTGAAGCTCATAAGCTGATAGCGGGCAAGATCCCTTATCCCCTTCATGTGGGCATTACGGAATCCGGAACCGTATTTTCCGGAAACATCAAGTCGGGAGTGGGTCTTGGCATGATCCTGGGCGAGGGTATCGGTGATACTATCCGTGTATCCTTAACCGACGATCCCGTAGAGGAGATAAGGTCCGCACGTATCATTTTAAGGACTCTTGAACTTCGTAAGGAAGGGATAGAGGTTATTTCCTGTCCCACCTGCGGAAGGACAAAGATCAATTTAATAGAGCTTGCGAAAAAGACTGAGGAGATATGTGAAGCATATCCTCTTAACATAAAGGTTGCGGTCATGGGATGTGCCGTTAACGGTCCCGGAGAGGCGAGAGAAGCCGACCTCGGCGTTGCCGGAGGTATAGGAGAGGGACTTATCTTTAAGAAGGGTGTCATATCCAGAAAGGTTTCCGAGGACAAGCTCTTTGATGCACTTAAGGAAGAACTTGACAACTGGGGGAAGCAGTAAATGGAAAGACCGTTTTTGGAAGTATTTGCCAATTTAAAATTACGAAATGCATTAAGGGCCATATTCGAGGATGTGGTCCTTTTACAGCTTTCCATATCCAAAAACAGGGATATTGTAAAGCTTTATATACTCAGTAACCACCTCATTCCCTACAGGGACAAGGTTGCAATGGAGCGTGAGATCGCGGATCAGATCTTTGAGGGCACGGAATGCACGGTCAGGATCATTGAGGAGTACAATCTTCCCGACACCTATACAGCATCCCTTCTTTTAACCGAGAACTGGGACAGCATGATGAGCGAACTCTCAGACAATGCCCGTGTGGTTGAGAACTGCCTTAAGAACGCCAAGATCGAGGAACTTGATCCTCACAGCGTCAAGCTCACCATTCCGGATTCAGAGATCTTTAAGGAGAGGGAAGCGGAGGTACTTCAGTATCTTAAGAAGGTATGCTGCGAGCGCTGTAAGATGGATGCTTCCTTTGCCATTGTCTACGAGAAGCGTAAGACGGATAACTCCAAGGAGGCATGGGATGAGTACCGTATCGAGCAGCTTGTAAGGGAGAAGGTTGCGGTTCCGAAGGTGACAGAGGACAATAAAGCTGCCGCAACGGAGAAAGCGGAAGCGGATAAACCCGCAAAGTCTTCTTCAGGTTCCAAATATTCCGGCAATACAAAGGGCAAGGGGGATTACGGAAAAAGAAGCGGAAAATCCTACGGTCCCCGCGACAGGGCTTCTGAGAAGTCCGATAACCCCAACGTTAT
>JAEEIN010000157.1 GCA_016281385.1 Lachnospiraceae bacterium
AACTTCCGCAAGTCCCATCATTCCAAGGGCGATGCCTAAAATGATGAAGGGCCAGTAGATCTTTGATCCGATATTTGCGATGGGCACTGCTGCCGAACGAAGCTTAAGGGGGCCATACTCCTCCTTGTGCTGAATGGCATGTCCGCATTCATGAGCCGCAACGCCGATGGCAGCAACGGATGTTGAACCGTATACGCTGTCGGAAAGCCTTAATACCTTTTCATTGGGTGAATAGTGGTCCGTAAGGCTTCCGGAAATACGCTCGATGGAAACATCGTATATCCCCGCGGAATTAAGTATCTCCTGAGCCACTGCTTCAGCAGTCCTTCCCGATGAGCTGCGCACTTTATTGTACTTGTTGTAGGTTGCTTTAACATTCAAGGATGCTATCAGGCAGATCAGCGCTCCGATGATTACAAGAATATATGAGCCGTAATAAAAATAATCCATTTTGTTTCTCCTTAGCTAAATCATATCCTTTTCTGCGAGAGAAAGAATTTTTCTATATTTTCGATCAGCTTCTCCTTTGTGATGGTTTTGAGCTGATATCCCACCGGTTTAAGGGCAAGGACTTTCATAATGCTTTCCTTGTCACTTTTTCCCGTAAGAAACATTACCGGCAGATCCGCCGTTGAAACATCGGACCTGAGCATTTCAAGGACCCTGGGGCCGCTTGTCACGGGCATTTCATAGTCAAGAAGTATCAAGTCTGCCCGGTTGCTTGCAAGCCACTTTATGGCCTGAAGTCCTGAATTGACCATGGATACACGGTATCTTCCCTTAAGCCAGTCCGTGATCATGCTCATAAAGGATACATCATCATCTACTATAAGAATGCTTTTGCGCCTCTCATACTCCGATTCGTTTTCAAGATATTTCTCGACATCATTCAATAACATCTCCATATCAAGAGGTCTCTCATAGAATTTCAGCAGACAGAAATCCGGAATATGTTCTTTTACGATTTCATATTCAAGCTTTGTACCTATCACTATGACCTGTTTGTCAAGCTCCGTACATTTGTCCTTGATATACACCAGCGCCTTTGCGTATTCTTCCACTTCGTCATCCGTGTAAAGTATCACCAGATCCGTTACTTCAAAATATCCCTCCAGGGCGTTTAGCCTGAGCGGAGCATAAACCGAAGCAACACCTATGTTATCAAGTTTCGTTTCAAGCCCCTTTACGATAAAACTCTCTGTCGGTGCCGTTATGAGCACTTTGCGGAACATGTGCATCCCCTCCTATGTGCTATTCTGCTTCTTTAAGTATTTCCTTTATAGCGACCCAATCCATCTGTGAAAGTTTTGAATTGATCCGCATAAACCGTTCTTCATCCGCCTCCGGAAGTCTGTATTCCTTAAGAGAATCAACAACCATACGTGCAAGCTCGTAATCCTGTATCTCTGCAAATTCGGACAGTCCCCTGTAAGCATCGATCAGCATATCAGCTGGAACCTCCGGCCGGTCGGAGGATTTCTCCGAAACAGGCGAGAGTATACTCTGATAAGAACGGTAAAGCCTCAGTAATTCAGCCGTGTTTTCTTTTATATATTCTACATCATTTTCGTCACCGGCGTTCTCAAGCAATCTTGCCTTCTTTGAAAGCTCCGTTGCCCCGATGGTCCTTGCAGATGATTTAAGTGCATGAACCTTGATCGTATAATTCTTCAGATCATCGTTATTGTAATAATTCTCTATCTCATCAGCACCGTCGCCGATAAATGAATAAAATCCGCTCAGCACCGATAAAAATTCATCCGTTCCGCCGCAGTTTACAACACCCTGCGCAGCATCTATCCCTTCACACTGAGCAAGCCATTCCGGAAGCGCTTTTTCTTCTTCGTGGGGCTCATTGCCGCCTTCTGCAAGAACAACCTTGTCCTTCGGAATATACCTTATGAGCATTTCCTCAAGCCTGTCCGCCTCTATGGGTTTGGTCAGGTAATCGTCAAAGCCCGCCGAAAGATACTTTTCCCTCGCGCCGCTTATGGCATTTGCGGTCAGGCAGACTGCGTATGTATTCCGGTTCAGATCATCCTGCGCTTCCCGCATTTCATGCAATGTCTGAATACCGTCTTTGTCAGGCATCATATGATCAAGGAACACAATATCATACTTCTTTGCCTTCGTAAGCTTAAGACTGTCTTCTCCGCTTGAAGCGGTATCGATCTGCACTTTGGTGCGCTTAAGGAGATTCTTAAATACCTCAAGATTGGTGGTATTGTCATCAACAACAAGAACAAGGGCTTCCGGCGCAGTAAACTTCTCCTTGTATTTTGCACGTGCCGACACAGAAGCCCTGTATGTGCTTTCGTAATCTCCTATGGGTTCCCATTTGACAACTTTCTGCTCGATGACAAAATGGAAATCCGAGCCCTCGCCGTAGACACTGTCCACCTCAAGAGACGAATCCATCATCTCAAGAAGCCGTTCGGTTATGCTCATGCCAAGGCCGGTGCCTTCGATATTTCGGTTACGCTTCTCTTCGATACGGTCAAACTGTGAGAACAGTTTGCTCATATCTTCTTCTTTTATTCCTATACCGGTGTCCTTAACCGAAACCATTAATCTGATTATATCATTATCCGTTACTGTCTTGTCAAAAGTTACCTTAAAAGTCACGCTTCCTTTTTCCGTATATTTGACCGCATTCGTAAGGATATTTGTGATGACCTGTTTTATCCTCACCTCATCACCGAAAAGCAGGTGCGGAATATCCTTATCTATGTCTAACTTAAGTGCCAGGCCCTTGTCATCCGCTTTTATACGGATCATATTCACAAGATCGTTGATAAGGGAAGAAAGGTCATATTCCACCGGGATTATCTCCATCTTGCCCGCCTCGATCTTTGAGAAATCAAGTATATCGTTGATAATACCCAGAAGTGTTGTTCCTGCGACCTTGATGCTTGAAGCGTAGGTCAGGATATCCTCATCCTCACATTCCCTCAATATCATCTCGTTCATACCAAGCACTGCATTTATGGGTGTACGTATCTCGTGAGACATATTCGACAGAAATGCGGATTTCGCATCGTTTGCGGCCACCGCCCGCTCCTTTGCCTCTTTCGCATGATTAAGGTCAAGAAGAACAAACACATACAGCATTACACATGTAGCAACAATAAAAATGTCGGTTATGGACAATCCGTATATAAAGAACTGTATCAGCGAACCAACAAAAGGAGCTATCGTAAAAAGAAGCAGTGAGATCCTGATATCTTTGTTTATCTGCTTATAATACTGACATATCAATGTCAGAAGTATTACGAGAATAACAAGCGGAATGATGTAACATACCATGAACGCCCAGGAACGGTGATATATGTTGTTCTCATCGATCACATAATAATACCTGCCAAAGATGTTTCCGATTATGAGGATCTCGCTTATAACAACGAGAAAATAGATCACTTTCAGTCGTTTGGGAACGATTTTGATACCCACATCGTTCTTTAAAAGATCGTAAAGATAATTGGTAAAACCGGCTATGAGGACCGGCATCATCGCAAAGGTCATGAAATTGCCGATGCGCACCATATAGTAGCCGAGATTGCTCATATCCCCTCTGAAGATGTAAGAAAACATCTCGAATACGAGCAGGATCATGCCTCCCATCTCTACTACCATAAGAGCCAGTTTTCTGCTCCTGTTCAATGAGCCTGACAGAAAAACAAAAAATGTAGTCATGGCACAGATGCTGCTTAGCGCAAGCATTACATCCGTCTGGTGTCTTATAAGAAAATCAAGCATAAAACGCATCTCCCCTTCAGCGTTGTTTTTCCCATAGCCGGTAATCATCACACATATCCCTTCGCAATGAACATTCCATACTCCTTAGGTAAGTCTACTATACCATTTACTGAATGTTCCATAATTATTTCTTTTAATCTATCAAGCGGAATATCATTTAATGCTTTTAAAGATGCTAAACTTTTGAGGTAATTCACAAGATCATCAATATCTGTTACATGAAGGGAGTCTATATAAAATTTGGCCTTTATATCCGAAAAAGCAATTCTTAATTTCTGTTCTCCATTCTGCATTGTGAAGTTATGGTTGGGATTGAAATTCTCACCACTTAGCCTAAACCATT
>JAEEIN010000158.1 GCA_016281385.1 Lachnospiraceae bacterium
GAGTATTTCCGTGATGTTAAGAATCAGGACGTGCTTCTTTTTATCGATAACATATTCAGATTTACCCAGGCCGGTTCCGAGGTTTCTACACTTCTCGGACGTATGCCTTCCGCCGTTGGTTATCAGCCCACTCTTGCAACGGATATGGGTACTCTTCAGGAGCGTATCACATCCACAAGAAAGGGTTCCATCACATCCATCCAGGCCGTATATGTGCCTGCCGATGACTTAACGGACCCCGCACCCGCAACGACATTTACCCATCTGGATGCAACCACGGTTCTTTCCCGTGATATCGCCAGCCAGGGTATTTATCCCGCTGTGGATCCTCTTGATTCCACCAGCCGTATCCTTACACCCGAAGTTGTAGGTATCGAGCACTACGAAGTTGCCCGTTCCGTACAGAAGGTGCTTCAGAGATACAAGGAACTTCAGGATATCATCGCCATCATGGGTATGGACGAACTGTCCGAAGAAGACAAGCTTACCGTTAACCGTGCACGTAAAGTACAGAGATTCCTTTCACAGAGCTTCTCTGTTGCCGAGCAGTTTACCGGTCTTGAAGGTAAGTATGTTCCTCTTAAGGAGACCATCAGAGGCTTTAAGATGATCCTCGACGGCGAATGCGACGAGATCCCCGAGAGCTGCTTCCTGTTTGCGGGCACCATCGATGAAGTGTTTGAGAAAGCTAAGAACGCATAAAGGAGGCTGTCTATGGCGACATTTCCGATACGTATAGGTACACCTGACGGCCTTTTGTTCGAAGGCGAAGTCGAGCGTGTTAAATGCCGCGGCATCACAGGTGACCTTGCCATTTTGGCCGGCCATACGAATTACTGCACTGCACTGGGCATGGGAGAGGCCTACATAGTCCTTCCCGACGGCACCAGAAGAACTGCTGCCTGCATCGGCGGAATGCTGTCCGTGATGGACGGTTCCTGTCATCTGCTCGCAACCACATGGGAGTGGGCCGAGGACATCGACGCAGAGCGTGCACAGCGTGCAAAAGAGCGTGCGGAGCAGAAGATCGCACAGGGTAACCTTGACGACAAGGAGTTAAGGATTGCCGAAGCAAAGCTTGGCCGTGCTCTTGTAAGATTAAGTGTAAAAGGATAAATAAAAATGTTAAAAACCCCGAGAGTCATTCCCGGGGTTTTGGACTATTGTGGGGTAAAAATGAAAGTTTTCACGGTGACATTGAATACGGCCCTTGATGTTGTGGTAAGGGAAGACGATTACAAAGAAAGCAGACTGAAAAAGGCAATAAGGATACCTGCGGGCAAAGGTATCAACGTTTCCAGAGCCTTAAAAAGTAACGGGATCCCCTCCACCGCCATCGCACTGGTGGGTGAATCCGAGGAGGAATTGTTTTCCTCCGTGGCGGATGATCTTATCTCTCTTCATCTCATTCCCGTTAAAGGAAAAACAAGGTCAAACATAACGCTTTCTTTTTGCGAAGACGGTAAAGAACACCATACAAGGACGAAGGGCTACAAAGCAGGAGAAAAAGAACTTGACGCGGTGAGGGATTATCTCTCGGAAAACGTATGCGAAGGAGACTGGGTGATCTTTTCGGGAAGCCTTCCCGAAGGAATGCCTGCGGATGCCTATGCTTCACTTATAAAGCTCTGCAAACTGAGGGATGCCTACACTCTTCTCGATTCGTCAAAGCTTGCGCTGCTGCGGGGGATCACCGCGGGACCCTTTGCCATTAAACCCAACCGTGAGGAGCTTGAAGATATCCTTTCCGCAAAGTTCCCACGGGATGAAGAGATACTTGAATATTTACGGAAACTTTCGGATAATTACGGTATAAAGATAATCCTTACGACTCTCTCCGAAGAGGGAGCCATTCTGTATTCGAGAGATCGTGACACGGTGATAAGGCTGGATGCTTACAAGCCCAAAGAAGCCGTGGTTTCCAGTGTGGGCTGCGGAGACTCCGCAGTTGCGGGACTGGTATACGGTTTTCTCAATTACTTGTCCTTCGAGGAATGCCTGAAGGAATCCATGCTGTTTGCAAACGCAAATCTTTACACACCCGTTCCGGGTGAACTTAAATGGGGAAAAAAGGAATCATGAAACTTCTGATCAGGGCGGATGCCAACAAAAAAGTGGCAATGGGCCATGTAATGCGCTGTCTTTCCGTTGCGGATGCATTCAGAAGCCCGGATGCGGACGTTATCTTTGTGTGTGCATCATCGGATGCCAGGAAGATGATAACGGAAAGAGGCTACGAGTGCATAGTGATGCACACGGACTTTTCAAAAACCATGAATGAGCTTGACAAACTCGTATCCATAATCCGGAGCACGGAAGCCGACATGGTGCTCTGTGACGGATATTATTTTTCCACACCTTATTTCGAACGTCTAAAGAAGCATGTCAGTGTGGCATATATGGATGACTACGGCAAGGATCCTTATCCCGTGGATGTCCTTATAAACTACAACATATACGGTGACGGCATCGACTATGAGCGTCTGTATCTTGACGCAGGTATTCCGATGCCGAAGATGCTGATCGGGCCGGAATATGCTCCCTTAAGAAGGGCATTTCTTGATGCGGAGCCCATAAAGATAAAGAAAAAGGGAGTCTTTAACATCCTTGTTTCCACGGGGGGAGCCGATCCCTGCGGTATCGCCAAGGTCATCTGCGAACGGTTCCTTTCCGATACGGTGGGTGAGTCGAAATTGGGAGTTTTGATCGGACCTTTCTCACCGGACCTTGAGAAGATAAAGAAACTTGCCGCAGGAAGTGACGGAAGCATTGTTGTGCATCAGAACATAATAGACATGCCCACCTTCCTAAGCGGTTTTGATATAGCACTCAGCGCTGCGGGAAGCACTACTTACGAGCTTTGCCGCATGGGAATACCCACCTGTCTGTTTTCTTCTGCGGACAATCAGAACATGATAAATCAGACCTTCAGTGACAGGGATATCTGTGCCAGCGCCGGAAATGCGGACAGAGGCCGCGATGCCGTTGTAGACAGGCTTATTGAGTTTGCGGACAAATGCATTCATTCTTATGAATTAAGAAGCAAAATGGCTGAAAGGATGAGGAGCACGGTGGATGCTCTGGGAGCCGCCAGGATCGCAAAAGAGATGATGAATGTTCTTTAATGGGAATGCTCACAGTCCCTTGACTTTGAAGATACATAAACTACAATGAATCTGTAGGATATTTTTATTGCACCGGGAGGAGGAAGGTACATGAAAAAGACATTTGAAGATTTCAAGAAATTTATCGCAAGAGGAAACGTCATTGACATGGCAGTCGGTGTTATCATCGGCGGAGCTTTCGGTAAGATCGTTACCAGCCTTGTAAACGACATTCTGATGCCCCTTTTGGGTATCATCACCGGCGGAGCTGATTTCAGCACGAAGAAGATTGTTTTAAGCCCCGCTGAAATCGACGCCGCAGGCAACGTCATCAAAGAAGAAGGCGCCATACTTTACGGAAGCTTCATTCAGAATATAATCGATTTCCTTCTTATCGCGCTTTGCATCTTCTTTATCACAAAGGCCATCACAAAGGCATCCGAAAAGCTTAAGAAGAAGGAAGAAGAAAAGCCCGAAGAGAAGAAGCCCACAAGCGAAGAGCTTCTTACGGAGATAAGGGATCTTTTAAAGGAAAAGAAGGACTGATCCTTAAAAGGATGATCTGATATGTATTTTAATTCCTACTATTTTGTTCTTTACTATCTGCCGGTATTGCTGGTGGGATATTATATACTGGGAAAACATTATAAACCGGCAGTCGCGCATATGTGGCTGCTGGCTTTTTCCGTTATATTTTGCCTCTCTCACGGAGCCTGGCAGACGCTGATCCTTGCAGCGGATATAGCTGCAAACTATTTCATTTCCCGCGGTATTTCACAAAAGTCCGGAAAAAATGACAAGGTTCGCAAACTGCTTCTTGTTACTGCGATCCTTTTTAATATCGGTGTTCTTTTTGCCTTCAAATATCTCGGTTTCTTTGCCTCTGTTCTGGATATGTTCACAAAGAAGGGGTATTCCGTTACGATCCTCATCATGCCGCTTGGACTTAGCTATCTTGCCTTCAGGATGATAGGCTATGTGGCGGATGTTTATAAAGGAGAGCAGGAAGTGCCGTCATTTGGGGATTTTCTGCTTTATGCCTTCTATTTTCCCATGATCGTTCAGGGTCCCATCACTTCCTCCGAACTGTTTTTGAATGCTCTCAAAGATGAGAACCATGTAAAGTTTAACAGCGACAGATTTGCGAAAGGTCTTTATCTGTTTGCAATGGGTTTGCTAAAGAAGATGCTTATTGCCGATACCCTGGCAAAGTCGGTTACATGGGGATTTGAAAATGCGGGAAGGATAACCTCTGCGGATACGATACTGGTGATCATCGCCTACACATCCCAGCTGTATTTTGATTTTTCGGGATACTGCGATATGGCAAACGGAATATCCGAAATGTTTGGAATAACACTGCCGCTTAACTTTGATTCACCGTATAAATCAAAGTCCCTGAGTGAAGAGTGGCGAAGATGGCACATAACTCTCGGAGATTTCCTCAGAAAATATATTTATATTCCTCTCGGAGGCAGCAAAAAAGGCACTGTAAGGACTTATATAAATATTGTGCTTGTTTTTACCATAAGCGGTTTCTGGCACGGCGCTGACTTTACATACATCCTATGGGGACTGGCAAGCGGTGTCATACAGTGTTTTGAGAGGGCCTTTGATAAAGGCCTTTCAAAGATAAACGGTGTTATACGGTGTATCGGTACCTACATTCTTTGGAATATCACCGTTCTGATCTTCAGGTCGGAAAGCCTGCCCCAGTTTTGGTATCTGTTTTCCGGAATCTTTATCAGACACGATTTCTCGGTAACACATGAACTTCTGCAGACTGCAACGACCTTTGAGATAGACTATCTGGAAGAACATATGGGAGCATTGGGGGAACATTTGTCCCTTCTTCATCTTCCCGTATTTCTGCTGATCTCTCTTATTATCATTTTCGGAATGAAAAATCTGTATGAAAAAGAATTTAAGCCCGGGGTGTTTAAGGCAGTATTTGTTGCCTTATCACTTTTCTGGTGCATTTTATCCATGGGCGGAATGACCACATTCCTTTATGCGGTTTATTAAGGAGAATAGATGGAAAGCAAAGCTTTTAACAAGACGGTACTTCTGATCCTCGGAAGCCTCATTCTTATAACGACGGTATTTATGGTCGTCATCGATCCCTATTTTCATTATCATACGGGACTTTCGGGTCTGGGATATCCGATGCAGAAGGAGTTTTACCAAAACGCAGGGGTTGCAAGGAATTATAAGTACGACATTCTCATAGCGGGTGATTCGGAAACACAGAATATAAAAACAAGCAAGGTCGAATCGCTCTGGGGAGGTACTGCGGTCAAACTTCCGAATCCGGGGGCACCCTTTAACGAAACGGATATGGTGGTGCGCACAGCCCTCAAAAAGAATCCGGATCTTAAGCTGGTCATAAGACCTCTGGACGGCTACTATATCCCCACGGACCCATACACCATGAGATACGCCGGCTACGACCTGTATCTGTATGATGACAATTTATTTAACGATGTCAGATATGTTCTGGAAAAAGAAACCATCGTCGATGCCATTACGGTCCTGACTTATACAAGGGCAGGGAAAAGCACCATCAGCTTTGATGAATATTCAAATGTGGAAGCAAGCGAGATCTACGGCAATTACGACAATCTGCGGATCATGCTTGAAGAGACGGTGGATTACGGTTTTGGCGAGCCGGAAGAAGTGATATATGAGCGGGCAAAAACAAATGTCTGTGAGAACATAAAGAAAACGGCTCTCGAGTATCCTGACGTGGAATTCATCTATTTTATGCCCCCTTACAGTGCGGCTTACTGGAAACGGCTTCAAAATTCCGGGCTTACTGAAGTGGCCTTAAACTGCGAAAGGATCGCCCTTGAGGAAATTGCGGGGGTTGGGAATATCAGCGTGTTTTCCTTTGAAGACCTGTATGAAGTTACAAACGACTGGCATCATTATTCCGATTCGATCCATTTTGACGGAGGAGTGGATGATGCGATGTTTGAACTCATATATAAAGGCGAACACGAGATAAAGGCCGAAGATATAGATGATTATATCTTACGGCTGAAGGATCATTATGCCGGATTTGACTACGATTCCTTGTTTTTGTCGGAAGACTGATATGAATATTTGCATTGTTTTATGAGAAAGGGGCTACACATCGGGGCTTTTCGTTGTATAATTGTCTGTGGGGTATAGACGGAGAATCAAACCATGAAAATGACGGAGGGTCTGTTCGACAATATAATTAACACCGCGCAGGACTGCGTGTTCTGGAAGGATAAAGAACGCCGTTTCGTAGGCGTAAATCAGGCTTTTCTGGATTTTTACGGCTTTGAGTCCGCGGATGTTCTCATAGGAAAAACCGACGAGGATATGGGCTGGCACAGCGATCCGGAACCTTACATGCAGGATGAGATCAGAGTGCTCGAGGGACACAGTACTTACAAAGTCCAGGGCAAGTGCTATATCCGCGGTGAGGAAAGAGATATCATCGCTTCGAAACGTCCTATTTACGAAGGTGATAAGATAGTGGGGCTTGTAGGAAGCTTTGTTGACATCACGGAGGTCCTTAAGAGGAACAACGCTTCCGACAGAAAGCAGCGTCTTTATACGAGGGAGGAGCTTTGCAGATATCACTACTTTGACACGCTTCTTAACGAGTATTCCGCGGATGAGATACTGGATCCCCTTACGGGACTGATATCCAGAGGTTTTTTTCTTGATCTTGCCAAATCTCTCATAGCTGAAGGCACGCCTTTTTCTTTTTCCATAATCGATCTTGATAACTTTAAATACATAAACGACACCTACGGACATCACACAGGCGATGAAGTGCTGGCGGATATGGCGAAGGGTATTGCCGACTATGTCAGGGGCTTCGGTCTTGCGGGCAGGTTTGGAGGAGATGAACTTCTTCTTATCAATTTCCGCGACCTTGACTATATAGCCAAAGAAGATTTTTTTGAAAAGGCCTACGGTGAGGAAGCCGTCCTTCGGAAAAGAATGCAGATCGACGACCACGTCCTTTATATAACCGCTACTACGGGCTGTGCTACTTTCCCGGCGGATGCGGACAATTATGACACTCTTTTTTCCTATATAGACAAGACACTTTACAGGGGAAAAACAAAGGGCAGGAACTGCTATACCGTTTACTCGGAGGCCCTTCACAAGAATCTGGACATGCAGAAGCTTGCGAGGCAGGATCTGTATACGAACATGAGCAGCGTTATCGGCTGCCTGGGAGATGCCATAGGCTTCAGGGACAGAGCTATTTCCATAGAGAACATCGTCCTGAAGGAACTGAACATAACCGAGATGCTCTACTGCGGCAAAGGGATGAAATTACGATCCACCATAGATATGGATTTCTGCGAGGATATCAGCGATATCGAGGATGTCATGGGAGACGACGAAGTTCTTGCGGAGACCGATTGCGAATTGTTAAAGGAAAAGTGTCCGCGCTTTTACGAAGCCATAAGAAAGAAGGATGCGTACTCCGTACTTGCTGCAAAGATCGGTCTTAACAGAGAGACGGACGGATATCTTGTTTTTATAAATGCGGGAACGCAGCATGTGTGGAAACAGGATGAGATAGGACTTCTTTATTTTGCGGCCAAATCCCTTGCGGGATATTTAAGGCTCAACGATGAGAAGATTCCGGAGTAGTTTTCCCTTGACATATGGGTAAATGCGACAATATAATACGATAACGGAATGTAAAGATTCCGAAAACATCATTAAAAGCAATGACGAAGACAGTACCTTAGGGATAAAAGGTTCAGCGAGTCGGGGACGGTGCAAGCCCGATGCGAGTAGTCCGTAGGGGAAGATCACTTCCGAGCTTCGGTCCAAAAGGCAATGCCGAGTAGATACCGACGGATTCCCACCGTCAAAGGGGAAGAGTATAAACCGAAAGGGAGTACTTCTAAAAAGGTGGTATAACGAGCATATTCAGGAACTCGTCCTTTTTAGGAAGAGTTCCTTTTTCATTTGTTTTATGGAGGTGCAGAATGTACAAACAGGTCTCTTCAAACATGAACTTCGTTGAGAGAGAAAAAGAAACACTGAAGTTCTGGAATGACAACGAAATCTTTGAACAGAGTATGAAAAAGCGTGAGGGATGTCCCACATATACTTTCTATGACGGTCCCCCCACCGCAAACGGCAAGCCCCATATCGGACATGTGCTTACCCGCGTTATCAAGGATATGATCCCCAGATACCGTACAATGAAGGGCTACTATGTTCCCAGAAAGGCCGGATGGGATACCCACGGTCTTCCCGTAGAGCTGGAAGTTGAGAAATTACTCGGTATCGACGGAAAGGAACAGATCGAAGAATACGGTCTCGATCCCTTCATTCAGAAATGTAAGGAATCCGTCTGGAAATACAAGGGAATGTGGGAGGATTTCTCCGGCACCGTAGGTTTCTGGGCAGATATGAACGAGCCTTACGTTACCTATCACGATGACTATATCGAGTCTGAATGGTGGGCATTAAAGGAGATCTGGGACAAAGGTCTTTTATACAAGGGCTTTAAGATCGTGCCTTACTGCCCCCGTTGCGGAACCCCTCTTTCATCTCACGAGGTTGCGCAGGGCTATAAGACATTAAAAGAGCGTACCGCAGTTGTACGTTTCAAGATCGTAGGTGAAGATGCATACTTCCTTGCATGGACCACCACCCCCTGGACACTTGCATCCAACATCGCACTCTGCGTAAACCCCGATGAGACATACGCAAGGGTTAAGGCAGCAGACGGATTTACATATATCATGGCAGAAGCTCTGCTTGACAGCGTTCTGGGAACCATCGAGAGAGAAGAAGGCACTCCCGCTTATGAAGTTCTTGAAACATATAAGGGTAAGGATCTTGAATACAAAGAGTACGAGCCCCTTTATCAGTGCGCTAAGGACAGCGTTGACAAACAGCACAAGAAAGCTTTCTTCGTATACTGCGATGACTATGTAACAATGTCAGACGGTACCGGTATCGTACATATCGCTCCCGCCTTCGGTGAAGACGATGCAAGAGTGGGACGTAAATACGACGCTCCCTTTGTTCAGATGGTTGACGAGCACGGTGTTATGAAGCCCGAAACTCTTTTTGCAGGCATGCGCTGCAAGCCCACCAAGAAGGAAGTTGAAGCAGGTGCCATCAACTGTGACGTTGAAGTATTAAAGGAGCTTGAAGCAAGGAACATCCTCTTCTCCGCTCCCAAGGTTGAGCATGATTATCCTCATTGCTGGAGATGTTCAACACCCCTTCTTTACTACGCAAGAGAGTCCTGGTTCATCAAGATGACCGCCGTAAGGGACGACCTTGTAAGGAACAACAAAACCGTTAACTGGATCCCCGCCACCATCGGTGAGGGACGTTTCGGCAACTGGCTTGAGAACATTCAGGACTGGGGTATCTCAAGAAACCGTTACTGGGGAACTCCTTTGAATATCTGGGAGTGTGAAGACTGCGGACATCAGGAGGCCATCGGTTCAAGGGCACAGCTTAAGGAACTTTCCGGCAATGACAAGGCTCTTACCGTTGAACTCCACAGACCTTATATCGATGAGATCACCTGCACCTGCCCCAAGTGCGGAAAAACAATGAGGAGAGTATCGGAGGTTATCGACTGCTGGTTTGACTCAGGCGCAATGCCTTTTGCACAGCATCATTATCCTTTCGAGAACAAGGACCTTTTTGAGAAGCAGTTCCCCGCACAGTTCATCTCCGAGGCAGTTGACCAGACAAGAGGATGGTTCTACTCCCTTATGGCTGAAGGAACCCTTCTTTTCAACAAGTCTCCCTATGAGAATGTAATCGTTCTCGGACTTGTACTTGACGAAAACGGTGAAAAGATGAGTAAGTCAAAGGGTAATGCGGTAGATCCCTTCGATGCGCTTAAGACTTACGGTGCAGATGCCATCAGATGGTATTTCTACACCAACTCAGCTCCCTGGCTTCCCAACAGATTTGCCGGAGACACCGTACTTGAAGGACAGAGAAAGTTCATGGGAACTCTTTGGAACACCTACGCATTCTTTGTTCTTTATGCAAACATCGATAATTTTGACGCCACAAAATATACCCTTGAATACGATAAGCTTCCCGTAATGGACAAGTGGCTCCTTTCCAAGATGAACACCATGGTAAAGACCGTGGATTCAAATCTTGAGAATTATCGTATCCCCGAGGCGGGACGTGCTCTTGATGAGTTCGTCGACGATATGAGTAACTGGTATGTTCGTCGTTCCCGTGAACGTTTCTGGGCTAAGGGAATGGAGCAGGATAAGATCAATGCATATATGACTCTTTACACCGCTCTCGTTACCGTTGCCAAGGCAGCAGCGCCCATGATCCCCTTCATGGCAGACGATATCTACAGAAACCTGGTTTGCTCACTTGATGACAAGGCACCCGTAAGCGTACATCTCTGTGACTTCCCCGTATGTGACGAAGCACATGTGGATGCAGAGCTTGAAAAGAACATGGACGCTGTTCTTAAGACCGTTGTTATGGGACGTGCCGCAAGAAACGCTTCCAACATCAAGAACCGTCAGCCCATCGCAAAGATGTATGTTAAGGCTCCTTTCGAGCTTAACGAGTTCTATAAAGAGATCATCGAAGACGAACTTAATGTGAAGGATGTTGTTTTTACGGACGATGTTAGAGAGTTCACTTCATATACCTTCAAGCCTCAGTTAAGGACCGTAGGTCCCAAGTACGGCAAGCAGCTCGGCGGAATTCAGAAATTCCTTGCATCCGTTGACGGAAATGCCGCAATGGATGACCTTAAGGCCAAGGGCGCCCTGGTATTTGATGTGGACGGAGCAGAGGTAAGCCTTGCAGAGGAAGACCTTCTTATCAGCATCTCCCAGAAGGAAGGCTACGTAACCGAAGCGGACAATACGGTGACTGTTGTTCTTGATGCAAACTTAACACCCGAACTTATCGAGGAAGGCTTCGTATACGAGATGATCTCCAAGATCCAGACCATGCGTAAGGACTCCGGATTTGAGGTAATGGATCACATCAAAGTATCCGTTAACGGAAACGACAAGCTTGCAGAGATCGTATTGAAGAACAAGGATTCTATCTCGACCAAGGTTCTTGCAGACGATATTTTGAAAGATGCGGAACTTGCCAATACAAAAGAGTGGAATGTTAATGGTGAAAATGTTAAAATTGGAATTGAACGTGTTTAAGTCATGATTTGTACATAGGGGAAATACAAATGGCGCGGAGGTAAACATGAGCAAATTTACACCTGTTTTTGATAAGGAATTATTCAAAAGAAGCGTTCTTTATAACGTAAAGACCCTTTACCGCAAGACCATAGAAGAGGCTACGGACCAGCAGATCTTCCAGGCTGTGGCCTATGCAGTGAAGGACCAGATCATTGACTGCTGGTTAAAGACCCAGAAGGAATATGATGAGAAGGACCCGAAGATCGTTTACTACATGTCCATGGAATTTTTGATGGGCAGAGCTTTGGGAAACAACATGATCAATTTAAAGGCTTACAAGGAATGTGCGGAAGCACTTAAGGAGCTTGGAGTCAATATTGATGTAGTTGAGGACCAGGAGCCGGATGCGGCTTTGGGAAACGGCGGTCTTGGAAGACTTGCCGCATGTTTCCTTGATTCCCTTGCGACTTTGGGATACCCGGCATATGGATGCGGTATCAGATATCGCTACGGAATGTTCAAGCAGGTGATCAAAGACGGTTATCAGGTAGAGGTTCCGGATAACTGGCTCGAGGACGGAAATCCTTTCGAATTGAGAAGACCGGAATACACAAAGGAAGTCCGTTTCGGCGGATATACCACCTTTGATACCGATGAGAACGGAAGAAACCACTATCGTCTCGAAGGCTATCAGTCGGTAAATGCCGTTCCTTACGATCTTCCCGTTTTCGGCTACGGAAACGGAATCGTCAACACCTTAAGGATCTGGGACGCACAGCCCATGGAGTGCTTCAAGCTCGATTCCTTCGACAAGGGTGATTACCAGAAGGCCGTTGAGCAGGAGAACCTGGCAAAGAACATTGTCGAGGTCCTTTATCCCAACGACAATCACTACGCCGGCAAAGAGCTGCGCCTGAAGCAGCAGTATTTCTTCATTTCCGCATCTGTTCAGGAAGCGGTTGAGAAGTACATGAGAAAGCACAAAGATATCAGGAAGTTCTACGAAAAGAACGTATTCCAGTTAAATGATACACATCCCACGGTAGCCATCGCCGAGCTCATGAGGATCCTCATGGACGATTACGATCTTACCTGGGACGAGGCATGGGATGTAACCACAAAGACCTGTGCTTACACCAACCACACCATCATGGCGGAAGCTCTTGAAAAGTGGCCCATCGAGCTCTTCTCAAGACTCCTTCCCAGAATTTACCAGATCATCGAAGAGATCAACCGCCGTTTCCTTATCCGGGTTGAAGAGAAGTATCCCGGTAACCACGAGAAGATCCGCAAGATGGCCATCATCTATGACGGACAGGTCAAGATGGCAAACCTCGCTATCGTAACCGGCTTTTCCGTAAACGGTGTTGCAAGGCTCCATACGGAGATCTTAAAACACCAGGAGCTTAAGGACTTCTACGAGATGTTCCCCGAGAAGTTCAACAACAAAACAAACGGTATCACACAGAGACGTTTCTTATTACATGCAAATCCTTTGCTTGCGGACTGGGTAACCTCCCATATCGGAGACGAGTGGATCACGGATCTTTCCCAGATCGCCCGTTTAAAGATCTATGCGGAAGACACCAAGTGCCAGCAGGAGTTCATGAACATCAAGTATCAGAACAAGGTACGTCTCGCTAAATATATCAAAGAGCATAACGGTATCGATGTTAACCCCAGATCCATCTTTGATGTGCAGGTTAAGCGTCTTCACGAGTATAAGAGACAGCTTCTTAACATCCTTCACATCATGTACCTTTACAACAGGATAAAGGAAGATCCGGGAATGGATTTTTATCCCAGAACCTTTATCTTCGGAGCAAAGGCCGCTGCAGGTTATCGTACCGCCAAGCAGACGATCAAGCTTATTAATTCAGTTGCGGATGTGATCAACAATGATGAGTCCATCGGCGGAAAGATAAAGGTTGTATTCATTGAGAACTACCGTGTATCCAATGCCGAGATCATCTTTGCGGCAAGTGATATTTCCGAGCAGATTTCCACTGCTTCCAAGGAAGCCAGCGGAACCGGTAACATGAAGTTCATGTTAAATGGTGCCATCACTTTGGGAACCATGGACGGTGCCAATGTTGAGATAGTTGAAGAAGTGGGAGCCGACAATGCGGTTATCTTCGGACTTTCCTCCGATGAGGTAATAGGTTTTGAAAATAACGGCGGCTACAACCCCATGGATATCTTCAACAACGATGCGGACGTAAGAAAGGTTCTCATGCAGCTCATCAACGGAACCTATTGCGAGGATACCGAGGAATTCAAGTCCCTTTACAATTCACTCTTAAATACCCAGGAGACCGACAGGGCGGACAGATACTTTATCTTAAAGGATTTCCGTTCCTATGCCGAAGCTCAGGAGAAGATCGGCAAGTGGTATTTAAACGAATCCGAATGGGCAAAGAAGGCGATCCTCAACGTTGCATGCTCAGGAAAGTTTTCATCGGACCGTACGATCAAGGAATACGTGGACGACATCTGGCATCTTGACAAGGTCACACTTGAGAAATAAGAAAATACAATATGAGGGAGGGCGGTTATACCCTCCCTCATTATCTATGAAAGGATAAGGACATGATCAATCTCTACGACGGCGGAGCATACCTTGTTAACGGTAATGAACTGGTAAAGGACGATTCCGAAGCTTCCGCAAAACTTAAAGCCATGACAGGCAGTGAGGTTTCAAGGGAAGCTGCCAAAGAAGCCACGATGGCTTATTCCATCTTAAAGTCTCACAATACATCGGGAAACATGGATAAGCTTAAGATCCGTTTTGACAAGCTGACATCCCATGATATCACCTTTGTCGGCATCATTCAGACCGCAAGGGCTTCGGGACTGAAGAAATTCCCTATTCCCTATGTTCTCACCAACTGCCACAATTCACTCTGCGCAGTGGGCGGAACGATAAACGAGGATGACCACATGTTTGGTCTTTCCTGTGCAAAGAGATACGGCGGTATCTATGTACCCCCTCATCAGGCTGTAATTCATCAGTTTGCCCGTGAGATGCTCGCAGGCGGCGGAAAGATGATCTTAGGATCCGATTCCCATACCCGTTACGGTGCTCTGGGCACCATGGCCATGGGTGAAGGCGGACCGGAACTTGTTAAGCAGCTGTTAAATCAGACTTATGATATCAACATGCCCGGTGTGGTTGCGGTTTATATGACCGGAGCTCCCATGAAGGGTGTGGGTCCCCAGGACGTGGCCCTTGCAATAATCGGGGCAGTTTTCTCAAACGGCTATGTAAAGAATAAAGTAATGGAATTTGTAGGCCCCGGCGTTTCAAATCTCTCCGCGGATTTCCGTATCGGAGTTGATGTAATGACCACCGAGACCACCTGTCTTTCTTCCATCTGGAGAACGGATGAGGAAATAAAGGATTTCTACGACATTCACGGAAGAGTGGATGAGTATAAGGAATTGAATCCCGGAAGCGTGGCATATTATGACGGAGTGATCGAGATCGATCTTTCGAAGGTTAAGCCCATGATCGCCATGCCCTTCCATCCCAGTAACGTATATACCATCGACGATGTTAATGCCAATCTTTCAGACATTCTTGCGGATGTTGAAAAGAAAGCCCTTGTAAGCCTTGACGGTCAGGTTGAGTACGATCTTCACAACAAGATAAAGAACGGAAAGCTTGTTGTTGATCAGGGTATCATAGCAGGCTGTGCCGGCGGCGGATTTGAAAACATCTGTGCTGCGGCTGATATCTTAAAGGGCGCAAACATCGGAAACGATGCGTTCACGTTAAGTGTTTACCCCGCTTCCATGCCCATATACATGGAGCTTATCAAAAACGGATGTGCGGCAACCATCATGGAGACAGGTGCGGTGCTTAAGACGGCATTCTGCGGTCCCTGCTTCGGTGCAGGTGATACACCTTCCAACAATGCCTTCAGTATCCGTCATTCAACAAGAAACTTCCCCAACCGCGAAGGTTCGAAGCTTCAGAACGGTCAGATCGCTTCCGTTGCACTTATGGATGCACGTTCCATTGCAGCAACCGCAGCAAACAAGGGAATCCTTACTCCCGCTACGGAGGTTCCGGACGTTATCGGAAAGTACAAGTATCACTTTGATGCAAATATCTATAAGAACCGTGTATTCGATTCTCACGGTGTTGCGGATGAAAATGCAAAGATCATTCAGGGACCCAATATCAAGGACTGGCCTTCAATGATCGCCCTTCCCGAGAACTATCTTCTGAAGGTGGTTTCCGAGATCCATGATCCCGTAACAACAACGGACGAGCTTATCCCTTCCGGCGAGACTTCTTCTTACAGATCTAATCCTTTGGGACTTGCGGAGTTTACACTTTCCCGTAAGGATCCCGAGTATGTGGGTCTTGCAAAGGAAGTTCAGAGAGCCGAACTTGCAAGAGAAGCCGTACTTAACGGAGATGAAAGTGCTGAGCGTCCCTGTCAGGTAATGCCCGAACTTCATGAGGTCATGAAGGTTGTAAGGGAGAAGTTCCCCGATGCGTCTCACGAGAACTTCGGTATCGGTTCAACCATCTTTGCGGTTAAGCCCGGCGACGGTTCTGCAAGAGAGCAGGCTGCAAGCTGCCAGCGAGTTCTCGGCGGATGTGCAAACATTGCAAACGAGTATGCAACAAAGAGGTATCGTTCAAACCTTATCAACTGGGGTATGCTTCCTTTCCTTATCCCTGCGGGAGATCTTCCTTTTACGAAGGGTGAATATATTTACATTCCCGGTATCAGGAAGGCAGTGGAAGAAAAGGCCGATGAGATAAAGGCATATGCTGTCAAGAAAGACGGGCTTAAGGAATTTACCATGAGGCTCGGTGAACTCACAAATGAGGAAAGAGAGATCATCTTAAAGGGATGTCTCATCAATTACAACAGGATTTAAGGCAAAAAAGGCCTCTCGGATGATTCCGAGAGGCCTTTGTTTATTATGAAACAAGATCGATATGCTGCATTGTGCCTGCGGCGCCGTCTTCGTAGAGGAAGAATCCTGTCTGACGGACATATCCCTGAGTGGCGTTATCCGCATCGTTTAAGGAAAACTGTGTATCCACCGCACCTGTAAAGAGTGCACCGATATCCAGCTCCTTAAGGCTGTAGAGGATATCGTTTCCGTTTTGGTCCTTGGACCAGATCTTCAGCTTTTCAAAGATCGCATCACCTTCGTCTATCCAGCCGTTTTTGTCTTCATCATAAGAAGCCAGATCGGAGAAACCGTCACCGGATCTGGGACCGAAGAGCTCGGAACCGTCGTTGATGACACCGTCTTCATTAAGATCCAGTGCAAGAAAACCGCTTCCGGAAGTGAGCTTTGCGATCTTTTCTTCCTGACCGTCCGCATCCAGATCGAAGAAGAAACTGTACTCCTTGTCAAGGCCTGCGGGGTTACCGTCAAAGTTGATCACTAACGGATCGCAGACCTGAAGGGTCTCGATACTGTGGTGTTCCTCGTAGTAGGATGCAAAGCTGCGGCTCATGAGAAGGTTCATGTTGATGTCAATGCTCCTTCCGTCCGCCGTCCTTACATTTCCGGCTACCCGAAATCTTGTGGTTTCGGATTCTGAGTAGTAACCGCTTGATGTGAATTGCCTTGTTACCATGCGATAGCTGTTTCCCGAAGGAAGCTGCAACATGGGTTGTTGTTCCTCGGCGGCAGTTTCATCACACACTTCTTCGTCTTCAAGGGAACCCTTATGGGCTCCGAAAAGAAGATAGAAAAGTGAGCGGAACATCATCTGGTGAAGCCGGTGAAATTCATTCGAGGCCTCTCTGGCCGATGTGGAAAAGAAATCGATATTTCTTGCTTTGAAGCTGTCAAAGGGGTTTGCGAGCAGATCCTTACTCACTTTCTTGTCGGCTTCCTCCTTGTCATTCTCTCCCTCATCCGTTAACAGGTTACCAAATGGCATGAGCGCATCCTCATTCCCTTGAGCGCTTATGTCTGCCCCGGCGTAAGATGTACGCAGGGCGCTTGCAGACTTGTACAGTCTGGCGGAATCCATTCCTATGTTACAGGAATCAATTCTCAAATATTTACCTCCTTTTGGTGAAAAATAATAAGGACGGCTTACAGAAAAGAGGGATCCTTTCCCAATAAGTCGTCCTTGTATTATATTTATCGGCAAAAATGTTGAAATGTTTATGGAAATTTAATAAAATACTCCTTGGGGAGTTTGAGACCCTAAACTATCTTATAATGGAGGATTTGTGATATGGCATTTTGTCCACATTGCGGAACGCAGATCGAAGACGGAGCACAGTTCTGTCCCAACTGCGGAAAGGCAACAGTAATCGTAGCGGCAGCTCCTGCAGCAACTGCTCCTACAGTAAAATCAACAGACATTCTTAAGAGAGCATTCAGTGTTCTTGCAAAGAAACCCATTTATCTTTGGGGACTTTCACTTCTTGCAACATTCCTTACCGCTCTTTCAAAGACCCTCGGCGGTGCGGTTCCGCTTATCGGTATCGCAGTTGCTTTGGTACTTGAATTCGGTATGGCGTGGGTATACCTTGAGGGATACCGCGGAAACGAAGTTAAGGTAGATCAGATCTTTGAAGGATTTAAGAACTTTAAGCACGTTCTTGCAGCTATGGGCTGGAGAGCCATCGTTGTTCTTCTTTGGTTCATCGTTCCCTTCGCAGCATGCGCAGGCGTAGCATTTGCGATCGGTAAGGTAGCATTCGGCGGAATACTCACAATGCTTACAAATTCCTTAACAAGCTCTCTTATGGGCGGATACGGCTCAAGCAGCTTTGGCAGAAACTTCGGCAGAGGCATTAAGGGCATGGGCGCTTTGGTAGTGATCATGGTCATCCTTATCATTGCAGGTCTTATTGCAGGTTTGGTATTCTACTGCATTAAGTACTATGCATACTCACTTGTTCCTTATATCACAGCTGAAAAGGCAGATCTTGACGCTCTTAACATTGCAAGAGAGTCCGATGCCAAGACAAAGGGCTACAAGGGTAAGATGTTCGGAACCGATATCCTTATCGTTCTCATGATCGCAGGTGTAGGTATCGTATTCGGTATCTTCGGAAAGATCCCCGCAATCGGCGGATTCTTCGCTTTCCTCGGAAACCTTGTTGATCTTTGCATCTCTCTTGTTACACCTTTACTTTTCGGTCTTGTTCGTGCTGCCTGGTATGAAGAGATCAACAACGCAAACAAATAATTTGAATTAAGATTTTTAGCAGATATCTCAGGAGGATACAGAAATGAAGTTTTGTCCACAGTGCGGTACACAGTTAGATGACGCCGCAGTTATGTGCCCCAATTGCGGAGCAAATTTTGCAATGCCTCAGCCTAACATGGCTTATCAGGCAACGCCTGAATATGATCATACGGCCGAGTTCGATGCAAAGGATATTTCCGACAATAAGGTCGTAGCAATGGTTGTTTATCTTCTCGGTACCATCGGTATCATCATCGCAGCAATTCTTGCAGGTGATTCCAAGTATGCGGGATTCCACGTAAGACAGCAGTTGAAGATCGTAGTTTTATCGGTACTTCTTTCAATCTGCGCCGCAGTTCTCTGCTGGACCATCATCGTTCCCATCGCCGCAGGTGTCTGCTGTGTGATACTTTTTGTTGTAAGGATCATCTGCTTCTTCAACGTATGTTCCGGCAAGGCTGTTGAGCCCGCCATCGTAAGAAGTTTTGGTTTCTTAAAATAAAAACGTTTAAAGAGAGGGCGCTTCATTGTGAAGCGTCCTTTTTTGTTGTATAATTGTGTGGATTTATATGACCGGTCTGCGGAGGGAAGGATGAAGAGGAAGAAAACTGCATACAGCATAATATCGCTTGTTCTTGCAGCCTCTCTTTCTTTGACCGCATGCTCGAAGCAGGGAGGCTTGGTAAATGTCCCGGGACATGTCGGAACCGAGGAAGGCTCCGGTCAGGTAAAGACTATGCTTTCCGAAGCCCGGATAGAATACGACAGGGTTCCCATGAGCCCCGGAATTCTGGTGGATCTTGTGGGCTACGAGCCGGATGCGGAGAAGATAGCCGTATTTGAAGGAGATATACTTCCCAGATCCTTTTCCGTTGTAGACAACAAAACGGGGGAGAAGATCTTCCACGGAGTGGTTGAGGAAAAGATAGAGGCGGCGGAAGGGACACTGGCCTGCGGTATCGGTGATTTTTCTAAGATCATCGAGCCCGGCGATTATCATATAGAAGCGGAACTTTTAGGCTATTCAAAGGATTTTTCCATATCGGAAGGAATATATGAGAAGCTCCTTAAAGAGAAATTTGAGAGCTTAAGGGCTCTACGCTCAGATGACAGTACCGCTGAATATATTCCTCTTGAAGACAAGCCCGAAACCAGGCTTGAGGTCTCCGGAGGCTGGACTACGGGAGAGGGAGGACAGCGCGACGTTGTTGATTGCTGTCTTGCCATATTTGATCTGATAAAGGCTTATGATTACTTTTCGGATGCACTTGACGGTGTTCTTCTTGCGGAGGGCTCCGATAAGAGGTCACCAATCCTTGACGAGATCATTTATGAAGCAAACTGGCTTACGAAGCTTCAGAATCGGGAGACCGGCGGCGTATATACTTCCGTAACCCTGAAAAAAGAAAACGAGAACGATGCAGGCAAACTGGTCATAGTGGGTGAGACCACCCGTGCGACGGCTTACTACTGTGCGGTGATGGCAAATCTTTCCTATTTCCTGTCAAAGACGGAACCGGAGCTTTCAAAGGACTGCCTTTTAAATGCGGTGCTTGCATGGAACTGTCTTGAGGCTAACAGGGAACTTGTTACGGAAAGCCAGAAATTCCGTGCTGCGGTGGAACTTTACAGGGCCACCGGAAATGCGTCCTATAAAGAGGCACTGGATGAATATTTAAAGGTACACGCGGACCGTGATTTTGAGGAAAGACTGGAGATCGACGGTGCAATGTCCTATATGTCGACTTCCAAGAGTGTAAACCTTGATTATTGTACGACGCTGATGAGGCATTTTATGTCCAAGGCCGAAAGGAACGCCATCAGCTCAAAAGAGGCCAGGTACCTGGTGGAGGACGGCGTGGAGGATGAAGCCACATTGCTTAGGGACGTTTCCGAACTTGTGGAAGCGGATTTCATTCTCACCAGTCAGGAATATTACAAAATAGAGATCAATTATTTACATTACTTCTGCGGAAGGAATCCGGAGAGCGGGATATGTACTTCATTTTCCGAAAACCCGGATACTTACGCCCAGTTCATGATACTTCTGGGCAATCTTCTTTCGAAGTGACAAACAAGGAGAAACAAAGATATGAAGATAGTAGTTTTGGCAGGCGGTATCAGTACGGAAAGAGATGTTTCGCTTTCTTCCGGCGCAAAGATCTATAAGGCATTAAAGAGTCTCGGGCATGATGTTTTGCTTCTTGACGTTTTCTTAGGTCTTGATATCGAGGATACTTCCGATGTATTTAAAAGGGGCGATGAGTTTTTGGGCGACATCGCTGCGGTCAAGCAGAGCGCACCCGACCTTGCTGCGGTAAGGGCACTGAGAAAGGACGGAGGAAAGGTATTCTTCGGACCAAATGTATTAAAGATCTGCGCTGAAGCGGATGTTGTTTTTATGGCTCTTCACGGTGAGAGCGGAGAAAACGGAAAGGTTCAGGCTACCTTTGACCTTCACGGAATAAGATATACCGGAAACGACTATTTAAGCTCCGCCCTTGCAATGGACAAGGCTCTGGCAAAGGAACTTTTTGTTCTTCACGGAATCTCCACTCCCAAGGGATATACCCTTAAGAAGAATGAGATCGATGACAACGAGCCAAAGTTCCCGGTTGTTGTTAAGGTTACCGACGGCGGCTCCAGCATCGGCGTATATATCGTTAACGATATGGCTGAGTATGCACAGGCCAAAAAGGATGCTTTTGAATACGGAAACGAGCTCATCGTCGAGCAGTATATAAAGGGCAGGGAATTCTCCGTAGGTGTGATAAACGGTGATGCACTTCCCGTTATCGAGATCGCACCCAAGACGGGATTTTACGATTATAAGAACAAATATCAGGCAGGGGCAACGGACGAGATCTGTCCCGCCAGGCTTTCCGATGAAAAAACAAAGACTATGCAGAAGATGGCCGAAAAGGTATTTAAGGTCTTAAGGCTCGATCAGTATGCCCGCATGGACTTTATGATGGACAGTGATGAAAATATCTACTGTCTTGAGGCAAATACTCTTCCGGGAATGACGCCCACTTCACTGGTTCCCCAGGAAGCCCAGGCGGTTGGAATGTCCTATGAAGAACTCTGTGAGAAGATCATTTCTCTGGCAATGAACAAGTAAAGAGGTAACAAGTGGCTGAATCGAAATTTTACAGGATGATCGAATGGATATACGCCATATTCGTCATAGGCGTTCTTGTTGTCATCACTGTACTGGACAATAACTGGTATTACATCTACAAGAATGACTGCAAGGTTCCGAATATCGTTTTTCTGGTGATCTTTGTCATCGTGGCGGGCATCATTGTTTTTGCAAGGATGTCGTATATCGAGTCTCACAAGGAGATTCCACAGCCCGCACCCATGAAGCTTCAGGATTCCATGAAAATGATAGGCTATCTTTCGATAGTCCTGTTTTTGTTCCAGCTTTTTTATGCGGTGGCCATCTGGTTTGAGACCGGCTGGGACTGCAGGGAACTGGTGACTGCCGCTCAGGATATGGCCCTTAACGGGACTCCCATCGGCGATTCACATTACTTTTCGATTTATCCCAATAACGTTTTTCTTACCGGCATATTTGCGGGAATAATAAAAGGTGTCTCCATGTGCGGTATCCCTGCCGCCTATTTTCCCCTTATCGCCATCGGATGTGCTCTTGTTTCCGCAACGGGCTATTTCTTTGCGGATTGCATCAGGGTGCTTACTGCGAGGAAATCCCTTATGTATCTTTCATGGATCCTTTACGTGATCCTGACGGGGCTTTCTCCCTGGATCAGCATTCCCTACTCCGATACCTACAGCATTTTCTTCCCCACCTTCTGCATATGGCTTTACCTCACAAAGGATGACAAGAATTACCTGCCGACCTGGTTTTCCATCACGGTTGCGGCTTTTGTGGGCTATTTCATCAAGCCCACGGTTCTTCTTACGTTTATCGTTTTGTTCTTCTTCCAGATCGTGCATGGAGCGAGCATAAGGAAGTCGGTGCCCAAGATGGTGAGATATAAACATACCATAGGCTTTCTTCTTACGGTGCTTCTGGGGGTGACGGTTGCTTATGCCATGAAGTTCGGAATGGAGAAGATAACGGGCTTTACACCGGATGAAAATAAGCATTTTACCGCGGCACATTACCTTATGATGGGTGCCAATTACGAATACGGCGGCGGTTACAATCAGACGGATGTGAATGCTTCGGCGTCCTATGCAACCGTAGCGGAGCGTAATGCCGGTGACATTAAGGAAGCTGCAAGAAGAATAGGTGAGATGTTCCCTTTTAAGCTGGTTAAGTTTGCTTCACAGAAATGCCTGACCAACTTTAACGACGGAACCTATGCGTGGGGAAACGAAGGGGCATTTTACTGGGAATATTACGAACGAAATGACGGCTTTTCAAAATTTGTGAGAAGCTTTATATATCACATCGGCGACAGACATGACATATGGGTCGCTTTCTGCCAGGCTTTCTGGTATGTGAATCTTTGTTTCTGTGCACTCCTGTGCCTTAAAGGAAGGAGACATAAGAACTACAAGGAAACCGCTATCCTGACCTTAATGCTTGCGATAATGTGTTTCCTGATGGTATTTGAGGCAAGGGCCAGATACCTTTATCTTTACAGCCCCATCATTTATATGTGCGGTGCGCTGGGGCTTAACAGGCTTTTGCTGGGAAAGGACGCAAAATGAGAGAGATAACCATAGATGAAGCGGTTAAAGCCGTGGGAGGTTCAAAACAGATCGCCGGTGCTCCGAAGCTTACGGGCATATCCGGAGTTACCATGGATTCAAGGCTTGTAAAGAGCGGAGATCTGTTTGTTGCCATCAAGGGCGAGAGAGTTGACGGACATGATTTCATGGCCGAGGTATTTGACAAGGGCGCGGCAGCAGTGCTGTGTGACCACGTTCCGGAAAACGTTAAGAACGGTGTATGCATTCTTGTTGACAATACTGTAAAGGCATTGCAGGATCTGGCCGAGTGGTACAGACAAAGCCTTGACGTTAAGGTCGTGGGTATCTCCGGAAGCGTAGGAAAAACAAGCACCAAGGAAATGGTGGCAAGTGTTCTTTCTGCGGGATTCAGTGTTTTAAAAACAAAAGGAAATTACAATAACGAGATCGGACTTCCCCTTACGGTCCTTTCCATCGAACCCGAGAATGAAGTTGCGGTTCTTGAAATGGGTATCAGCGATTTCGGGGAAATGAGACTTCTGGCTCGCATTGCAAGGCCGGATATCTGCGTTCTTACAAATATTGGGCAGAGTCATCTCGAAGCTTTGGGAACCAGAGACGGGATACTTAAGGCAAAGAGCGAGATGTTTGAGTACAGAAATCCCGACGGTCCCGTTTTCTTAAACGGCGATGATGACAAACTTTCCCGTGTAAAGGATATCAACGGTACAAAGCCCACATTTTACGGACTTTCCGAAGGCAATCATATTCATCCCGAAAACGTGGAATCCCTCGGACTTGCCGGAACAAAAATGATGATCTGCATCGGAGAAGATAAGTTTGATGCATCAATAAAGATGATTGGAAACCATATGGTTGCCAATGCTCTTGTGGCGGCTGCCATAGGTAATTATCTTGGAATGACCAATGAGCAGATCCGCGAAGGACTTGCCAACGCCGACACCATAGGCGGCCGTTCCCACCTTATCCCTCACGGCAAGGGCTTTGTGATCGATGACTGCTACAATGCAGCGCCCACGTCCATGAAGGCCGCTGTCGACACCCTTTGCCTCGCAACGGGCCGCAAGGTCGCCATCCTCGGGGATATGTTCGAACTGGGCAAGGATTCAGATGCCATGCATTACGATATGGGTGTTTACGCCGCAGGCAAGCCCATCGACATGCTCATTTGTGTAGGTGAAAACTCCCGCCACATGTACGAGGGTGCCCTTTCAAAGAAGCCTGTCTTTGAAGTGATCTACTGTCATTCCCTGGAAGATCTCTTATCCAAGATTGACAGTTTCATTTCCGCCGACGACAACGTTCTGGTGAAGGCTTCCAACGGAATGCATTTCTCGGAAGTGGTTGACAGATTGAAATAAAAATAGGAGGTACACTTCGTTTTGAAGTGTACCTCGTTTTTTATACCAGTGTCTGGTTCTTTCTGTAGGTTTCCTCGATTATATCATGGATCTTTGAACTTAACTGTCTGCATTCCTGCTTGGAAAGGCCCTTGGTCTCGATGGGTTTGCCGTATTCGATGATGACGTGGCATTTGCGGACCTTGGGGAAGTGGGCTTCGAAGACATCCTCCGAGTTGTTTATGGTTACGGGAACGATGGTACATCCCGTCTTTTCCGCAATCTTGAAGCTTCCTTCGTGGAACTCCATTACATCCTGTTCGTAAGTTTTGTTTCTGGTGCCTTCGGGGAAGATGCAGACGCTGGAGCCGTCGTTTATGAGCTCGACACAGCGGTTTATCATCTTAAGGCCCTCACGAAGGTCGGAACGGTCAAGGAACTGACAGTTCATAAAGAGCATCCAGAGGCTGAAGATCGGGATCTTTTTGATCTCCTTCTTGGCAACGTAACCGGTTTGCCTCGGACATTTGATATAGGTTATTATTATGTCGAAAATGCTTCGATGATTCGGAGTGTAGAGAACCGGTCTGTCCTTCGGAACGTTTTCCTCACCGATGAAAGTTACCTTGGTTCCTGCAATAAAAACAAGAACTGCGAAAGCTCTGGTAACGATCCACTGGGAGGACCTTGATTTGGCGTGGGGCCATATAAAACCGATGAGCCACTCTATTATAATGATCGGAATGGACAGAACAAGAAAGATCACCGTCCATGCGATCGCAAGAACAAAACGTATCATTAAATACTACCTCATACTGCTTTGAAAATGATAATGAAATTATAAGATGATAATCAAATATGTGCAAGACAGAGCGGAAAAATTCTGTTATTGTTAAGAAAAAACAAAGAAAGGAAGCAGACTTTGATAATCTCAAACGTTAACTTTGTGGATCCGGTTACGGAAACCATAAACAACTGCGATATAAAGATAGATCTGGGAAGGATAACGGCTTTTGCAGCTGCGGGCAGCTTAAAGGACGACGGCGACGGCTTTATTGATGCAACGGGACTTTGCGCGTCCCCTTCTTTTTGCGATATCCACTCCCATTTCAGGGATCCGGGATTTACATATAAAGAAGATATCCTTTCGGGAGCGGAATGTGCCAAGAGGGGTGGATATACGGATATCATCCTGATGGCAAACACAAACCCGGCGGTTGACAATGCCGAGACTCTTCTATATATTCAGAACCGGTGCCTGGAAACGGGTATACATGTTCAGACCTGTGGCTCCGTTACAAAAGGGCTTAAAGGCGAGGAACTTACCGACATGGCTGATCTTAAAGCCCGGGGCGCTGTGGGATTTACCGATGACGGTATTCCCCTTATGGACGAGATCCTTCTTGAGAAGGCCATGGAGATATGCAAGTCCCTTGATGTACCGATCTCACTTCATGAGGAGGATAAGAATCTCATAAAGGAAAGCGGTGTCAATACGGGAGAAGCCAGTGCCCATTACGGTATCGGAGGTGCTCCGAGAGAGGCAGAGTACAAGCTTGTTGCCCGGGATATAGAACTTGCCAAGAAGACCGGTGTACGCCTCGATGTTCAGCATGTAAGCTGCAAGGAGACGGTGGAACTGGTGAGAAAGGCAAGAAAAGCAGGCTTTAAGAATATCTATGCGGAGGCCACGCCCCATCACATCTCAATGACCGAAACCGCATTGTTTGAATACGGAAGCAATGCCAAGATGAATCCGCCCCTTCGTACCGAGGAGGACAGGCAGGCAATCATAGAAGGCATTAAAGACGGGACGATCTCCTTCATCGCAACGGACCATGCGCCTCATTCGAAAGAAGAAAAAGACCGCCCGCTTTTGAAAGCTCCTTCCGGAATCCTGGGCCTTGAAACCGCATTCAGCATCGGCTATGAGTTCCTGGTTGAATCCGGTGCAATAAAGCTTCCGAAGCTTATAAGGCTCTTAACCCTGGAGCCCAGGCAGTTCTACAACATGAAATGTCCCGCTGTCGGTGTCAACGATCCGGCGGATCTTGTTATTTTTGATATAAAAGCCAAGTGGAGATTTACGAAGAGTAAGTCCAAGTCCTTCAACACACCGTTAAAGGATCGTGTGATGCACGGAAAGATAAAATATACTCTCTGCGGAGGAAAGATCGTATATGAAGAAATATGAAATGGGAAAAGTGAGGGAGATCAAGTCTCTTGCTCCCGGAATATTTGATATGAAGGTGGAATGTACATTGTCCGAATATGCCCTTCCCGGGCAGTTTGCGATGCTGTATCCAAAGAGTGCTTCAACGCTTCTTCCCAGGCCCATCAGTATCTGTGAGGTTGAAAAGGGCGCTCTCAGATTTGTGTTCAGGGTTGCGGGAAAGGGTACGAAGGAATTTTCCGGTTACTCGGCAGGGGATGAGATAAGGGTTATGGGCCCAATCGGAAACGGCTATCCCCTCGATGCCGCAAAGGGCAGGAAAGCAGTGCTTCTCGGCGGAGGAATCGGCGTTCCTCCCATCCTTGAGCTTGCCAGGCAGTTATCGGAAAAAGAAAGCGACGTGACCGTTATTCCCGGTTACAGGGATTCAAATATGTTCCTTAAGGAAGACTTCGAGAAGTATGCAAAGACCCTTGTTGCTACTGAAGACGGAAGCTTCGGAACAAAGGGAAATGTCATGGACGCCATCAGGGAGAACGGTATTAAGCCCGATGTGATCTATGCCTGCGGCCCCATGCCCATGTTAAAGGCGATAAAGAAATATGCCGAAGAGAACGGTATAGAGGCGTATATTTCTCTCGAAGAGAGAATGGCCTGCGGAGTCGGTGCATGCCTTGGCTGTGTCGTAAAAACAAAGGAACCGGACCATCACTCCCATGTAAACAACACCCGCATATGTACCGAGGGACCGGTTTTTGAAGCAAGGGAGGTGGAAATCTGATGAATACAAAGGTAACCATAGCGGGAGTTGAGTTTAAAAACCCCGTTACCACCGCTTCCGGAACCTTCGGATCGGGAATGGAATATTCTGAATTTGTGGATCTTTCAAAGCTTGGAGCAGTAACAACAAAAGGTGTTGCAAGCACACCCTGGCCCGGAAATCCCACGCCCCGTGTCTGTGAAGTATACGGCGGAATGTTAAATGCCATAGGTCTTCAGAATCCCGGTATCGATGTTTTCTGTGAAAGGGATATTCCTTTCTTAAAGAATTATGACACGAAGATCATAGTAAACGTCTGTGGAAAAACAGTGGAAGAATATGTGGCCGTAGTGGAAAAACTTGCTGATCAGCCCGTAGATATGCTTGAGATCAACGTTTCCTGTCCCAATGTTAAGGAAGGTGCCATCGCCTTTGGTCAGGATGCAAAGGCTCTTGAAAATATCACAAAAGAGATAAAGAAGGCGGCAAAGCAGCCGGTTGTAATGAAATTAAGCCCCAACGTAACCAGGATCGCCGACATGGCGAAGGCTGCGGAGGCAGCGGGTGCAGATGCGATATCTCTTATCAATACCATCACCGGTATGAAGATCGATATTGAAAGAAGGAAGTTTGTTCTTGCGAACAAGACAGGCGGAATGTCGGGACCTGCCATCAAGCCGGTGGCTGTGAGGATGGTTTATGAAGCCGCTCATGCGGTAAATATCCCAATCATCGGAATGGGAGGTATCGCAACTTATGAGGATGCCATAGAGTTTATACTTGCGGGAGCCACCATGGTAGCCGTGGGAGCATACAATTTTGTGAATCCCAATGCTACAGTCGAGGTGGTTGACGGAATAGAAGATTATATGAAGAGACACGGGATCGAGGATATCAATTCGATCCGGGGCGCTGTTGAATGATAATAAAAGGACCGAAGCCTTTATGACTTCGGTCCTTTTTATTTGGGTTGGGCTGTTTAGCTTTCAGCTTTTTGATTCTCTTCGGCGATAGCGTCGAATTTCTTCATCACGGCGTCGTAGGTCTTCTGGGAAATCTCGGGAAGTTTGCCTCCCCAGGTCTTCTCGGCCTGTTCATAGCCCGTCTTGAATGCTTCACGCATACTTTCGAGCTTTGAAGGATCGCCGCCGGTGAGAGCCATTGCAAAATCCACGATACGGTCGGAGGTCTGTTCAACTCCCCAATATCCGTCTTCTGCGATGTCCTTTTCTGCCAAAGCCTTCGTCTCGGGATCAACCTCGAACTTGCCTTCACGAAGGAAGTTCCACATGTCGTTTGCATCGGCATAAGCGCCTGCCTGCTTGGAAATAAGCTGCTGGACTATGCTCTGCAACTGCTGTACGTGGGCCTCGGCATCGGTTTTGAGCTTAGTGATAAGCTCCTGGTTTGCCTTGTAGGTTTTCGTCGGAACTTCAAGCTTGGGTTCGTAAACGGCTGCCGCTTCCTCCTTCTGAGTCGTGTTCTCGGCAGCAGTCTTTTCAACCGTCTCGGTTTCCTTTACTGCATTGGCATATGCAGAATAACTATCACCTACGTTCGTAATTCCGTTTACGTTCATAGTGTTTCCTTTCTTCGCATCCATGCGATGGTGATTGGTGAATAGTTAATCTCCCCTTAAACAGGGGCAGTTTATGGTTTCTATCCTTATTATCGGCTATCTTTCGGAAAAAAGTAACCCCCTTTTTGAAAAAATTGAAAAAAATTTTATTTATTATATAATTGTTTAGAGAATATTGTATACAAAGTACAGGATACAGGGTACAAAACATGATAAAAGAAGACGCATATGCAAAAATAAACCTATCCCTCGATATAGTGGGAAAGCGTCCCGACGGATATCACGAGGTGTGCATGATAATGCAGACCATCGATCTTCACGATACCCTCACATTTGAAGAATGTGATGAAGGCATTGTTCTTGTTACGGACTCGGAGGAGTTAAATGCGGAGAGTGATTCCGGAAAGGACAATCTCATCGTAAAGGCGGCAAAAGCGTTGTTTTTACGGAAGGGGGAAAACAGGGGAGTTAAGATAACCCTTACGAAGCGCATACCCATTGCAGCGGGAATGGCCGGGGGAAGTACCGACGCGGCTGCCGCATTAAGGGGCATAAACAGGCTATTCGGATACGGACTTACCGATGAGGAACTGGAAGAGATCGGTGTGAAGCTTGGAGCGGACGTGCCCTACTGTGTCAAGGGCGGTACAAAGCTGTCCGAGGGTATCGGTGAGGTGCTGACGGAGCTTCCCGCACCCGGAAAAACGGCACTTGTGATCTGCAAGCCTCCGGTGAACATATCCACAAAGGAAGTTTATGAGAAGTACGATGCACTCAGGGATCCGTTCCATCCTGACGTAAAGGCCATGGTTGAAGCCATAAAGGCGGGAGAGTCTTCCAAGATCCCCGGACTTTGCGGCAATTCCCTTGAAAAGGTAACTAAGGAGATCTATCCACGTATCGGTGAGATAGAGAGATTTTTTGAAGAAAACGGTGCGATACGTGCCGTAATGACGGGCTCGGGCCCTACGGTATTTGCTTTTGTGCCCAAGGAAGATCAGGCCCGCATTGAGAGCCTTGTGAAGGACCGTTTCCCCGATTGTTATGTGAAAGGACATTTTTATGGATGATATTATTCTCGATATGGATCAATACCTTCCCTTGCGTGACGTTGTATTCCACGCGCTGAGAAAGGCGATACTGACAGGCAAGCTTAAGCCCGGAGAAAGGCTGATGGAGATACATCTTGCCAAGCAGCTGGGCGTAAGCCGTACTCCGGTCCGTGAAGCGATCCACAAGCTTGAACTGGAAGGCCTTGCGACAATGATCCCCAGAAGGGGCGCACAGGTAGCCCAGATCTCGGAAAAGGGCTTAAAGGATGTACTGGAACTTCGGCGTGCGCTTGACGTTTTCTGCGCGCAGATAGCCTGCGAGAGAATGACTCCGGAAGAAGAAAAAGAACTTCGGGAGACCTGCAAAGCCTTTGAAGAGGCGACCGGAACAAAAGACACTACTGTCATTGCGAAAGCAGACGTGGCTTTCCATGATGTGATAATCAATTCCACCAGAAACGAAAGGCTCATCACCACCATCAACAATCTGGCGGAGCAGATCTACAGATACAGATTCGAATATATAAAGGATGATTCCCAGCATTCCCGTCTCATAGAAGAGCACAGGAGGCTTGTTGATGCGATCCTTAACAAGGATCCCGAAAAGGCCGGAAAGGCGGCGGGGATCCACATCGACAATCAGGAACATTCCATATTGAGCCAGATAAATTTAGAGGACTGACTATGTTAAGAGATGTAAAAATAACCGTCATCGGAGAATCCGACAGCGGAAACCCCTTCGAGGCTCCGGACCGTACCGTTACAAACGCGGTGGGCTCACTGGAGGATTCGGGGGAGCACATTCTTGTTTCTTTTGAGGAGACCGACGAGGAATCGGGGCAGGTACTTAAGACCACTCTCCGCTTCAACGGGGATATGCTTGAGGTAACAAGAAGAGGATTACTTGAATCGGTTCTTACCTTTAAGAGAGACGAACGCTGGGAATCGGCCTACGAAACACCCTACGGAAGCTTTCTCATGGCAACCCGGACCGGACATTTCGAAAAAGTCGAAAATGAGGACAAAATAAATCTCCATGTCGGTTATGACATGGAGATCAATAATGATTTCGTATCGAAGAACAAAACTTTCATCGAGATCGAATTTATTTAACGGGCGTTGCACCTGCTTTTTCCTGAAGCTTCTCAACCCAGGCTTTGAAGCCCTTCTTCTTGACGGGAGCGGCGCTTGTGTTCTTTCCGTGAAGGCCCTTAACGCCGGTAATGTAAATACCGCTTACGGTTGCCTTTACTTCCTTCTTTACGGGAACCTCGTCGAAGATCTTCTCGTCACATACAAGGCTCATGACCTGAGGGCCGACCTTGGCTTTGACAATGGGAAGCTTTGCGCGTCTCATAAGCTTGGGAGTCTGCTCGATCACCGACTGGGGCAGGCCCGATTCGGTAAGCTTCATCCGTTTCTTGTCTATGATCAGCATTGAAACCGTCTGCTTATACTGCTCCATCTGAGCTTCCTGCTCAGCCTGTTTCTTTTCAGCCTTCTTACCAAAGATATATAATGCAACGATCGCGGCGATCAGAATGACCGCAATTACAATAGTGATTATCCATCCTGTACTCATGGGTGGTACCTCCTTCGTTCAATACACGTGAAAGTATAGCATTTACTATTTTCTCATGCAATAAAAAACGATAATAAAAAACTTTATTTTTCCGTCAAACTGTGCTATAAAAGCATTATTGTTTGTTTAATACGGAAGGATGTACATATGAAGAAAAAATTGACGGCGCTGATCCTTGTTGCGGCCTGTCTGCTTTCTTTCGGGGCATGCGGGAAAAAGAACGCATCCGGAGACACTTCAACGGATGTAAGCACAGAGAATACGGCAAATGCCGAAGGCGTCGGGATCATAAGCCTGGGTAATTACAAAGGACTTACTGTGGAAGTTGCAAAGACAACCCCCTCGGAAGCCGAAATAAAGAATTATTCGGAATATTATTATCAGATGAAAGCGGCCGATATGAACTGGAATCGTAAGGCTGAACTCGGTGACACGGTTGTCATTGACTTCGAAGGGAAGATCGACGGAGAAACCTTTGAAGGCGGTTCGGCTCAGGATTATACCATTGTTCTCGGTTCCCACACATTCATCGACGGATTTGAAGACGGAATGGTGGGTATGGCGGTCGGAGATGTATGGGACCTGGATCTTCAGTTCCCTGAGAATTATAAGAGTGAGGAATATGCCGGAAAGCCCGTTGTTTTTACGGTAACATGTAAGAGTATAGTTCCTCCCATGAGCGATGAGACCATCGCGGCCCTTCAGGATGAGAATTATTCGGATCAGGCCGAATTTGAAGCATATGTCGGAACTCTTGTAGAGTCATATTACACGGAAGATTACAATACTTCCGTCATTGCAGCCGTTCTTGAGCAGATCCTTGCGGATTCCGTGATCGGAACTCTTCCCGAGGACAGAATGACTGAGATGAAGGAATATGTTATTGAGACATATATGTCGACGGCTGAATCCTACGGTGTGGATATCGATACGTATTTTTCTTATTACGGAACCACGCTTGAGGAGATGGCTTCGGTATTTGTTAAGAGAGACCTTGTGTTTGAGGCGATTGCCGAGGCGGAAGGCTTCACATATACGGATGACGAGGTTGATGCCTATGTTCAGCAGGGCATAAACGAGATCGATGACTCAGTGTCGCTTGAGGAATTGTACGCCGTAGAATCAAGGGATAAGTACAGACAGTATATGATCCTTGACAAGGTGCAGGAATTCCTAGTTGCCAACACTGTCGTCAACGAACCTTCGACAGCGACCGAAACATCCGGGAAATAAAAGAAAAGTGAGGAGATATAGCTATGGAACTTACAGACATCAGAGATCTGTACAAGGAAACAGACAAATACGTTGGTAAAGAAGTTACCATCGGCGGATGGGTAAGGAACCTCCGTGATTCAAAGACCTTTGGGTTCATCGTTATCAATGACGGAACCTATTTTCAGCCTTTACAGGTTGTATATTCCAATGAACTTGATAATTTCGACGTGATCTGCAAGCAGAATGTCGGTGCCGCACTTGTGTGCACCGGAACCATCGTGGCTACACCCGATGCAAAGCAGCCCTTTGAGATGCAGGCTAAGCACATTGCGGTTGAAGGAACATCGACTCCCGATTTTCCCATTCAGCCCAAGAGACACAGCCTTGAGTTCTTACGTACACTTCCCCATCTTCGTGCAAGAACAAACACATTCGAAGCGGTATTCCGTGTTCGTTCGCTTGTTGCTTTTGCGATTCATCTGTTCTTCCAGGAGAGAGGATTTGTTTATGTACATACACCCATCATCACGGGAAGTGACTGTGAAGGTGCCGGCGAGATGTTCCAGGTAACCACTCTTGACCTTAACAACCTTCCCATGACAGAGGATGGAAAGGTTGACATGAGCAAGGACTTCTTCAACAAGTCCACAAACCTTACGGTTTCCGGTCAGTTAAACGGTGAGACCTATGCTTTCGCATTTAAGAACATCTACACCTTCGGACCTACATTCCGTGCCGAGAATTCCAACACTACCCGTCATGCGGCTGAGTTCTGGATGATCGAGCCCGAGATGTGCTTCGCAGATCTTACGGATGATATGGAGGTTGCGGAAGCGATGATCAAGTTCATCATCAACTATGTACTTGAGAATGCTCCCGAAGAGATGGAGTTCTTCAACAGCTTTGTTGACAAGGGACTCATCGAGAGACTTAAGCATGTTGCAAGCTCCGACTTCGGACGCGTTACCTACACCGATGCCATTGCTATCCTTGAGAAGCATAACGATCAGTTCGAATATCCCGTTCACTGGGGCTCCGATCTTCAGACCGAGCATGAGAGATACCTTACAGAGGTTGAGTTTAAGCGCCCCGTATTCGTTACGGATTATCCGAAGGAGATCAAGGCCTTCTATATGAAGTTAAACGAGGACGGAAAGACCGTGGCCGCTATGGACTGCCTTGTTCCCGGTATCGGAGAGATCATCGGCGGATCACAGCGTGAGGACGATCTTGAGAAACTTTCCAAGAGAATGGAAGAGTGCGGACTTAAGAAAGAGGATTACGATTTCTATCTCGATCTCAGAAGATACGGTTCCGCACGCCACGCAGGTTTCGGTCTCGGATTTGAGCGTTGCGTAATGTATGTTACCGGTATGGGCAACATCAGAGACGTAATTCCTTATCCCAGAACAGTAAATAACTGTGAATTATAATTTGAATGTGATACAATACATATTGGAATGAGAGGTTGGGACACCGCTTATTGCGGTGTCCTACACTATTTATTAAGGGGACAATTTTATATGGAAAACGCAATACCTTTTATTGACGGGATCGACACCGCCTCTGCGGTGGCAAAGCTGGGCGGCAATACAGGGGCTTATTTCGAGATGCTCGGAAGTTTTAAGCGGGAAATCGCCAAAAAGACGGAGCTTATTCGTGAAAAAGCACAATTGCCCGACCTGTCGGAATTTGTTATTCTTGTTCACGGAGTAAAGGGTTCCGCAAGAATGCTCGGAATGAACGATCTGGGCGAAGAAATGTATGAACTTGAATGCGCCGGTAAAGGTGAACAGAGAGATTTTATCGGTAACAATCTCGATCGTATCCTTTCGGATTACTCTTCCTATGAGGAGAAACTGGCATCCTATGACAATCGTGTCACCCCTTCGGGGAGCGAAGGAGTCGGTTCTCAGGCGGTGGAACTTTTAAAGAAGCTTCGCATGGCATTGGAGGATTTCGAATCCGAGGAAGCTGAGAGGATCGTTTCCGAGATCGGCGCTTTTTCTTTTTCCGGCGAGGCCAAAGAACTTTTCGAGGACCTTTACGACGCCATTGACAACATTGATTACTTCGCATCCATAGAATGCGTTGATAAACTTCTGGAGGTACTGAATTCGTGATTCAGGATAAGGAAAAAGTGATCGTCATTGATTTCGGCGGTCAGTACAATCAGCTTGTGGCAAGGCGTGTGCGTGAATGCAACGTTTACTGCGAGATCTATTCTTACAAAACACCGCTTGAAAAGATAAAGGAGATGGCTCCGAAGGGCATCATCTTAACCGGCGGTCCGAACAGCTGTTATGAGGAGGGCGCTCCCACCGCGGGACGAGAACTCTTTGAAATGGGAGTTCCGGTTCTCGGTCTTTGCTACGGCGCTCAGCTAATGATGCATGTACTCGGCGGCAAGGTTGAACGTGCCGACGCAAGAGAGTACGGAAAAACAAAGACCTACTTCAAAAATGACAATACACTTTTTAACGGCATCAAGGATGAGAACATCGTCTGGATGAGCCATTTTGATTACATTTCAAAGCTTGCTCCCGGATTTGAAGTCATTGCGCATACCGATAACTGTCCGGTGGCTGCCGCTCAGAACGTGGCAGCAGGGCTTTATGCGATCCAGTTCCATCCCGAGGTACTTCACACCGTTGACGGATCGAAGATGCTTTACAACTTCGTTCGCAACATCTGCGGCTGTGCAGGTGATTGGAGAATGGATACTTTCGTTGAGGATTCCATAAAGGCTATCCGCGAGAAGGTTGGAGACGGAAAGGTTCTTCTTGCCCTTTCCGGCGGTGTTGATTCTTCCGTTGCTGCAGGCCTTCTTTCAAGGGCCATCGGCAAGCAGCTTACCTGCGTATTTGTTGATCACGGCCTTCTTCGTAAAAACGAAGGTGACGAGGTTGAGGCGGTATTCGGAAACAACGGAATATTCGATCTTAACTTCATCCGTGTCAATGCCCAGCACAGATTCTATGTAAAGCTTGCGGGTGAGTCCGAGCCCGAGAGAAAAAGAAAGATTATCGGCGAAGAGTTCATACGGGTATTCGAAGAAGAAGCAAAGAAGATCGGAGCCGTTGATTTCCTTGCACAGGGAACCATTTATCCCGATGTTGTTGAGTCGGGGCTTGGCGGTGAATCCGCAGTCATAAAGTCACATCACAACGTGGGCGGTCTTCCCGATTACGTTGATTTTAAAGAGATAATCGAACCCTTACGGGATCTTTTCAAGGACGAGGTCCGCAAGGCAGGTCTTGAACTGGGAATTCCGGAGCGTCTGGTATTCCGTCAGCCCTTCCCCGGCCCGGGTCTTGGTATCCGTATCATCGGTGACATCACCGAAGAGAAGGTCAAAATCGTTCAGGATGCAGATTTCATTTATCGCGATGAGATTGCCAAGGCAGCCGATGCATATAAGGCAGAGAACGGAACCGCCGCTCCCTGGATGCCCGATCAGTACTTTGCAGCCCTCACCAACATACGAAGCGTCGGCGTTATGGGCGATGAACGCACCTATGACTACGCCGTTGCACTTCGCGCAGTCCGCACCGTCGATTTCATGACCGCCGAGTGTGCCGACATTCCCTTCACCGTCCTTCAGACGGTTATGAGCCGTATCATCAACGAAGTCCGCGGAGTAAACCGAGTATTCTTCGACCTCACCAGCAAGCCTCCGGGCACCATAGAGCTGGAATAATACCGAGTGGTTTGCAGGTAGGAATTAAATAGCAGTAAATAAAGGCTTTCGATAGCGTTGCTAGTTCGCTATCGGAAGCCTTTTTGCGCCCAATGCTATGCTTCGAGAATGTACGTTGACAACGTACATAATTAGTTCTATACTTTATTAAAGTATGAAAAATACGGAGATTATGTTATGAACATTTCAGATA
>JAEEIN010000159.1 GCA_016281385.1 Lachnospiraceae bacterium
GCTTGGTGTCAAGGGCGGAAACATCCGCAAGATGATGAACACCCTTTTCCTTCCAGTTTGAAAGGATCTTGTCACAATACTCCAGTCTGTGGGAATCCGTGGCGATCACGGTCCTGTTGCAGGCTTCCATTATGACGTCAAGGCTGAAATCGTAGGTCTTGTGCCAGCGGGTAACGATCGCGGCTTCCGCGGGCTGTGGCATATTCCTGTTTCCCAGAGCCTTCAGTACGGTATAGATGTACTTGTCATACTTTGTTCCCGCAAGCTCTTTGGCCTGTTTGGGAGTTGTTATTCCGGACTGAGCCCAGTTTATGGCTACCTTTTTAATATATGAGAAGCTGTTCTTTCCGCGTTCGATGCAGTATTCAAGAAGATAATCCGTCATCTCGCAGGTGAACTTAAGCTCATCATATATAAAATAGAGCGCCTGGATATCCTGCATGGTGAGAGTACGCTTGAGATACTGCTCGGCAATGAAGATTATCTGGGCTGCGTTACCGTCCTCCTTGAAGGAACGGATCTCATCCCTTGAATAGGTTTTGTTCTCGTCGAACCTGCACTCGGGCTCCTCATCGGGAACGAGTGTGAAAGAAACGGAAGGCATTTCCTTCCTGACTTCTTCACGGTCGGTTGCAATGGAATCGGCAGCAGACTTTTTCTTCTTGCCGTTAAGAGGAAGAAATCTGATCCCGGTAAGATGACCTTCGTCATATTCAAGAGAAAGGACTCCCCGTTTCTCCCAGTAGTCAAAGGCGCGAAGGATATCCCTTTCGGAATAGTTGAAATTATCGGCGATATCCGAAACGCCGAAAGCGATCCCCCCGTTTACGGTACGCAAAAGATAGAGATAGACCTTGATCTGGATATCGTTTGCGTCCTTCATGTATTCATCGATAAAAAGATTGGAAACAACCGTGGTTTCGGTTCTTTCGTCACTGGTAACATTCAGCTTCATTAATGTACTGCACCCCTTATTTTCTTACGCAAGGGGCATTGTAGCATGGGCTGTGGAAAATGCAAATGTATAATATGACGAAAAAGTGAGGGGCGGCGGAAAGCCGACTTATCCACAATCGGAGTGGATAAAGTGGAAAAGTATTTCAAACCCCCGAAAAATGGGGATTTCCGGAATAAAAATATCCACTTTTCCGAAAGTTACATAAAAACCTTCAAAAAAGTGGATAAGTGGATAATTATCTATGAAGTCAGTCTATCCGCAATCTTTACGACATCACCGGCACCCATAGTTATCAACAGATCGCCGTTGATACAATTTTTGTGTAAAAATTCCTCGATCTCTTCAAAAGAATGAAGATAGGTGCAATCCGTTCCCAGCTTCTTGAGTTCCTCGTAAAGATTTGAGGAATTGCAGCCGTAAATATCCTTCTCTCTGGCGGGATAAACATCCGCAAGAACAACATGATCCGCAAGGGAGAGAACCTCCGCAAACTCATGAAGGAAAGCCTTTGTCCTTGTATAAGTATGGGGCTGGAAAACGCACCAGAGCTTTTTGTGAGGATAGTTCCTGCTGGCTTCCAGCGTAGCCTTTATCTCCGTAGGATGGTGGGCATAATCGTCGATGACGGTCACACCGTTAAAGCTTCCGCGGTATTCGAAACGTCTCTTTGAACCGGAGCATTCGGAAAGGGCGGAAAGAAGTGCTTCTCTCGGTACCTTTACCCCATCGGAGACCGCAATGGCGGCAAGGGAATTCATGACGTTGTGAACGCCCGTAACATCAAGCTTTACGGCAAAGCTTTCACCCGTTTTCTTTACATGACAGATGTATGAAGGGCAGGCCTTGTCGTCAAAGGTTATGTCCGAAGGCCAGTAGTCGAAGCGGTCGTCGGAACCGTATGTAACGATGGGGCAGGCCACATCCTTTGTAACCTTCTCAATACCTTCGATCTCGCCGTTTATGACAAGAAGTCCGTCCGCGGGAAGGAGCTTTGCAAAGCGGTTGAAAGAATTTCTTATATCGTCAATGTCTTTAAAGAAGTCCAGATGATCCTCTTCCACATTCAGAATGACCGAAACCTTCGGGAAAAAGCTTAAGAAACTGTTGGTGTATTCACAGGCCTCAAAAACAAAATAGTCCATTGCGCCGTTTCTTATATTGGAGCCTACGGATTTGACAACGCCGCCCACGGTGATGGTGGGATCGAGATCCGCCTTGAGAAAGATCTCGGAGAGCATGGTCGTGGTGGTTGTTTTTCCGTGAGTGCCGGCAACCGCAACGGGAACTTTGTAGTTCTTCATAAGAAGGCCCAGGAATTCCGCGCGTGAAAGATAGGGGATACCGCAGGACTTCATATGTATGTACTCAGGGTTGTTCTCCCTGATGGCAGCAGTATAAACAATAAGATCCGCATCGTCCGGAATATTTGATTCCTCCTGGCCGTAAAAGACCGTGGCACCCTGAGCTTCAAGATTCTTCGTAAGATCGGATTCCTTTGAATCGGAACCGGAGATCTTAAATCCCTTTGAAAGAAGGATGCCCGCAAGGCCCGACATGCTTATGCCGCCTATGCCTATGAAATATATGTGTATCGGATGATCGAAATCTATATTATTGACGGTCTTTGTTTCCATGGTACAAAAAACTCCTTTTTAACTAATCATTAATAGATAATTCGGATTATATCACTTGGAGGTTAAAAGGCAAAGAGCAACAATTTTTGACCCGCATTTTTGGCGAAATTTCATTTGCGAAATATACATATATAAGGTACACTTATTTTATCGGATTCAACAGGCAGAGAGCCTGTAAAAATATAAAGTGAGGGAGTGCAATATGATAAAGAAGGAAATGATCGCCATGCTTCTGGCAGGCGGTCAGGGAAGCCGTCTTGGAGTACTGACTTCCAAAATGGCAAAGCCGGCAGTTTCTTTCGGCGGAAAGTACAGGATAATCGATTTCCCCTTATCCAACTGTATCAATTCCGGAATCGACACTGTGGGCGTTCTTACGCAGTATCAGCCTTTGAGACTGAATACTCATATCGGTATCGGTATCCCGTGGGATCTGGACCGAAATATCGGTGGTGTTACCGTTCTTCCGCCCTATGAAAAGAGCGAAAACAGTGAATGGTATACCGGAACCGCAAATGCCATCTATCAGAACCTGGATTACATGGAGACCTACAATCCCGACTATGTTCTGATCCTTTCGGGTGACCACATTTACAAGATGGACTACGAGGTTATGCTTGATTTCCACAAGGCCAACCATGCCGATGTTACCATCGCCGTAATGCCCGTTCCCATGGAGGAGGCAAAGCGTTTCGGAATAATGATCACCGACGATCAGAACAAGATTACGGAATTTGAAGAGAAGCCCGAACATCCCCGCAGCAATCTTGCTTCGATGGGCATCTATATCTTTAACTGGAAGACGTTAAAGGAAGCTCTTATCACACTTGCGGATCAGCCCGGTCTTGACTTCGGTAAGCACGTTATCCCTTATGTTCACGAACAGGGATCGCCTTTGTATGCTTACGAGTTCAACGGCTACTGGAAGGATGTAGGAACTCTTGAATCATATTGGCAGGCTAACATGGAGCTTATCGATATCGTTCCCGAATTCAACCTGTATGAAGAATACTGGAAGATCTATACCAAATCGGATGCACTTCCGCCCCAGTACTTCAGCAACGAATCCCATGTTGAAAAGAGCATAATCGGTGAAGGCTCCGAAATATACGGAAAGATCTACAATTCAGTCATCGGCTGTAACGTGACCATAGGCAAGGATGCGGTGATCAGGGACTCCATCATCATGAGCGACTGTGTCATCGGTGAAGCGGCTGCCGTGGACAAATCGATCCTTGCGGAGGGTGTTGTCATCGGCGACGGCACAAAGCTCGGTGTCGGTGATGAGGCAGAGAGCGACTTAAATCCCAAGATCTACAATTCGGGTCTTGTGACCATAGGCGAGAAGTCCGTTGTTCCCGCAAATGTGGAGATCGGAAAGAATACGGTCATTTTCGGAACTACCGAGCCTTCGGATTATTCCGGCGGCAGGCTTGAGAGCGGAAAAAGTATCATAAAGGCAGGTGACGGACGATGAGAGCGATAGGAATTGTTTTGGCAGGCGGAACTTCAACACATCGCATGAAGGAACTGGCTAATCATCGTGCGGTTGCCGCAATGCCCATAGCGGGAAGCTACAGGAGCATAGACTTTGCTCTCAGCAACATGTCAAACTCCCACATTCAGAAGGTGGGTGTATTTACACAGTACAATGCCGGAAGCCTCGGCGAGCATTTGAGTTCTTCCAAGTGGTGGGACTTCGGTCGTAAGCAGGGAGGTCTTTATGTATTCACTCCCACCGTTACGGCGGAGAACAACTACTGGTACAGAGGAACCGCAGATGCGATCTACCAGAACCTGGCATTCTTAAGAAACAGCCATGAACCTTACGTTATCATCACTTCCGGTGACTGCGTATACAAGATGGATTACAACAAGGTCCTTGAATTCCATATCGAGAAGAAAGCGGACATCACGGTAGTATGCCGCGATGCTGCCGATCTTGCCAGCGTCGATCGTTTCGGAACCATTAAGATGAACGAGGATCACCGTATCGAGGAATTCGAGGAGAAGCCCATAATCGCCAAGTCCTCCACCATCTCCTGCGGTATCTACGTTGTAAGACGTCGTGCCCTTATCGAGATGATCGAGAAGTGTGCCGAGGAGGACAGATACGATTTCGTACGTGATGTGCTGATCCGTTTCAAGGATATCAAGCGCATCTACGGATATAAAACGAATGCTTACTGGCGCAATGTTGCATCCGTAGACGATTACTTCAGTACGAACATGGATTTCTTAAAACCCGAGGTAAGGGATTACTTCTTTAAGCAGTATCCCGAGATCTACTCAAAGGTTGACGACCTTCCTCCCGCAAAGTACAATACCGGAGCGAAGGTAAGAAATTCCCTGATCGCCAGCGGAACTATCGTAAACGGAACCATCGAGGATTCCCTCGTATTCCGTGAGACATATATAGGAAACAACTGTTACATCAAGAATTCGATAATCTTAAACGACGTTTACATCGGTGACAACACCCACATTGAGAACTGTATCGTGGAAAGTCACGGAACGATACGGGCCAACTCCTTCTACAAGGGAGAGGAAGGTATCAAGATAGTCGTTGAGAAAAACGAAAGATTTATCATTTAAGAATCCGGGGATGTCGTAAGGCATCCCCGCTTTGAAGTTTAGGAGAAAGAAAATGTACCTCATCGCAGGCCTGGGAAATCCCGGAAAGGAATATGTAAATACACGTCATAATGCCGGTTTCATGACCATAGACCGATTGTCGGAGCTCTTTGATATCGATGTTTCAACAAAGAAGTTAAACGGTCTGATCGGAAAGGGCGTTATAGACGGGAAAAAGGTCATACTTGTCAAGCCCCAGACCTTCATGAATTCAAGCGGTGACTGCATGGCTCCTTTAAATGAGTATTTCAAACCCGACAAACTTATTGTTGTTTATGATGATATCACCCTGGATGTGGGTGGGATCAGGGTAAGAAAGGCCGGCAGCTCAGGCGGACACAACGGTATGAAGAGCATAATCCAGAGACTCGGAACCGAAGAATTCGAACGTGTCAGGGTGGGCATCGGAGAAAAGCCCCCGAGGATGGATCTTGCCGACTGGGTACTGGGCCATTTCAAAAAAGAAGACGAAGAACCTCTTAAAGCCGCAATCGACGATGCGGTAACGGCTTTGAGAATGATGCTTAATGACGAAACGGATGAGGCAATGAACCGTTTCAACAGGAAAGTAGAAAGAAAACAATGAGAGTTCTCACAGAACCCCTAAACGAACTTGAATGCTACAAAAGAGCGGAAGAGACACTGGCCAAAGCCGGTACTTCGGCTCTTATTACAGGTTGCGTGGATTCGGAAAAATGGAACATGTCCTTCGGCCTCTCACAGGGCTTTAAGAATAAGATCATAGTCACCTATTCGGACCAGCGTGTAAAGGAGATCTGTGAGGATTATCGCGTTTACGATAAAAATGTCCGCGCATATCCCGCAAAGGATGTGATCTTCTATGAGGCGGATGTTCACTCCAACAAACTCACCAGGGACAGACTTCTTTGCTTAAAGCGTGTAATGACGGGACTTCCCTGCACATTTGTCACCACTTTCTCGGGACTTATGAACGTGGGGCTTTCCCTTCAGACATTAAAGGACAGTGTGCTGAAGCTTTCCACCGGCATTTCTTTAAGCGAGGGCTCCCTTGTCAGGAAACTCACAGCCATGGGTTATGAGAAGACCTATCAGGTTGAGACCGGCGGACAGTTTTCCGTAAGGGGAGGCATCATCGATGTCTTTGACCTGACGGAGACAAATCCCTACCGTATCGAACTCTGGGGTGATGAGATAGAAAGCCTCAGAAGCTTTGACGCTGAGAGTCAGCGCTCCATAGACAGACTGGAATCCATAAGCATTTATCCCGCGACTGAGCTTCCCTTTTCCGAGAAAACCCTTAACGATGGCCTTACCCGCATAACCGCGGATACAAAGAAGCTTTCCGATAAATTCCGCAAAAACAACAATCCCGAATGTGCCCACAGACTTGAGACCATCCTTAAGGAAGTGACGGAGGAGATCACGGAGTTCCCCTGGAGCTTCAATGCCGACAGCTACATCAGGTATTTTGCGGAGGACCTTAAGAGTTTTGCCGATTACTTTGAAAACGCTTTATTTGTCATAGACGAGCCCACCAGGGTTTATGAACATGCCGAAGCGGTGGAGCTGGAATTCAGGGAGAGCATGAAATCCCGTCTCGAAAAGGGCTACATTGTTCCCGGCCAGGCCGACGTGCTGCTTTCGAGGGAGGAGGTTACCGCAGGTTTAAAGAGGCAGAACGTGCTTCTTCTTTCCGCGGTGGACAATAAGACTCCGGGCTTTTCTCCCGACGAGAAGGCATTTGTAAACGCCCGCAGCATACCTTCCTACAACGGTGATTTTGCCCAGCTTGTAAAGGACCTTGAAGGCTACAAAAAGAGAAAGTACAGGGTGCTGATCCTTTCCGGTTCAAGGACCAGGGCCGAAAGGCTTGCAAAGGATCTTTACGATAACGATATAATCGCTTTCTTCGGGGACAACAGGGACCGTGTTCTTGTTCCGGGAGAGATAGAGACCATGTACGGATATGTGGTCAGGGGCTTTGAATACCCCGAGATCAAGTTCGTGGTCATTTCGGAAAGCGACATCTTCGGAAGCGAGAAGACCGGGAAAAAGAAGAGGAAGCGCTATGACGGCACGAAGATCAAGCGTTTCGACGAACTGCATGTGGGTGATTACGTTGTCCACGAGCATCACGGAGTGGGTGTTTACAAAGGCATCGAGAAGATCGAGGTGGACCGCGTAGCCAAGGATTACATGAAGATCGAATACAGGGACGGCGGAGTGTTGTATGTTCCCGCAACGGGCCTTGATTCGATAATGAAATATGCAGCTGCCGAGGGAAGGAAGCCCAGGATCAACAAGCTTGGCAGCCAGGAATGGGCAAAGACCACCGCAAGGGTAAAGACCGCAACGGAGGAGATCGCTAAGGAGCTTGTCGAACTTTACGCAAAAAGAAGCGTAAGGAAGGGCCACGAGTTCTCGGAAGATACCATGTGGCAGAGAGAGTTTGAGGAGTCCTTCCCTTATGAGGAGACCACCGACCAGCTGGATGCCATAGCTGCGACCAAGCAGGATATGGAAAGCTCAAAGATCATGGACCGTCTCATCTGCGGAGACGTGGGCTACGGAAAGACCGAGATAGCGATCCGCGCGGCCTTCAAGGCGATACAGGACGGAAAACAGGTGGCATTTCTTGTTCCCACCACCATACTTGCGGAGCAGCATTACAACACCTTCAGACAGCGTATGAAGGATTTCCCGGTGAGGGTGGATCTTTTGTCACGCTTTGTTTCGAAGGCTTCACAGAACAAGACCATAGCCGATCTGAAGGCGGGGCTTGTGGACATAGTCATCGGCACTCACAGGCTTCTTTCAAAGGATGTGCAGTTTAAGGATCTGGGGCTTCTTGTTATAGACGAGGAGCAGCGCTTCGGTGTGAGCCACAAGGAAAAGATCAAGCAGATGAAGGACGATGTTGATGTTCTTACCCTTACGGCTACGCCTATCCCGAGAACCCTTCACATGAGCCTTGCGGGAATAAGGGATATGAGCGTTCTTGAGGAGGCGCCCAACGACCGACTTCCCATACAGACGTATATAATGGAATACAACGAGGAGATGGTGCGGGAAGCCATAAACAGGGAACTCGCCCGTCACGGACAGGTTTATTATGTTTATAACCGCGTAAACTCCATCGCCGATATGGCAGCCCGGGTACAGGCACTGGTTCCCGATGCAGTGGTTGCCTTTGCTCACGGTCAGATGAAAGAAACTGAACTTGAGCGTATCATGTACGATTTCGTAAAGGGCGATATCGACGTGCTTGTTGCCACTACCATAATCGAAACGGGACTGGACATTCCGAATGTCAACACCATGATCATTCACGATTCCGACAAGATGGGACTTTCGCAGCTTTATCAGTTAAGAGGACGTGTCGGCAGGTCCAACCGAAACGCGTATGCATTCCTGATGTATAAGAGGGACAAAGTCCTTAAGGAGATCGCGGAGAAGCGCCTTCAGACCATAAGGGATTTCACGGAGCTGGGAAGCGGCTTTAAGATCGCCACCAAGGACCTTGAGATCCGAGGTGCGGGAAATGTTCTCGGAATGAGTCAGAGCGGTCATATGGAAGCGGTGGGATACGATCTTTACTGCAAGCTGTTAAACCGTGCCGTTCAGAAGGTCAAGGGCATAGAAACGGAGGAGGATTTCTCCACGCTTCTCGATCTGGATGTGGATGCATTCATTCCCGGAGAATACATACTTAACGAACTTCAGAAGCTGGATACATACAAGCGCATAGCGGCTCTTGAAAACGAGACCGAGTGCAGCGAGATGAGGGAGGAACTGACGGACCGCTTCGGTGACATTCCGAAGAGTGTTGAGAACCTCTTAAAGATAGCGATGTTAAGGGTTACGGCCCACAGGATCTTTATAACCGAGATCAGGGGAAGGAACGGAAAGATCGTGTTCACTCTTCTTCCGGATGCGGATATAAGGACCGAGAATGTGGGAGAACTGCTGACAAGGCATAAAGGGAAGCTTGTTCTTCTTAAGGGAGAGCCCGTGTTTGAGTACTCCTATTATGCAACGGGAGAGGCTTTAAAGGACGAGGCTCTGCTTCTTGAGAATACGGGCAAACTACTTTCCGATATGTGCGGGCTTCTTGAAAAAAGCCGGTAAACATGCGGTTAATAATAATTTTGTAAAATTTAGTGTAATTTCGTTGATTTAATGCGTTAAACTTATTAAAATGTTTTGGAGAATCAAAAAGCGGGGGGAGAAATGAAAGGGTTTCGGGACGCACTCAAGAATATCACGCTCATTACTCAGTTTGGTCTGTCCCTTATCACACCCGTCCTTCTATGTATAGGTCTTTGCTGGTTTTTGTGCGACAGGTACGGAATCGGCGGGTGGGTCTATATTTTGGGATTCTTTTTCGGACTGGGCGCTTCGTGCATGACGGCGTATAAGTTCTATCTTGCCGAGATGCATCGTCAGGAGAAGGAAAAGAAACCAAAGATCTCCTATAACAGGCATTAAATTCCGGAGGAAATATGGCAGAAAGTAAATACAGGCTTCAGCCGGCGGTGAAGAAAGAAACGCGTAACATTGCGATCTACACCGTTACCGGCACTGTGCTCATGTGGATCGTTTTTGCGCTTCTTCACTTTCTCCTTGATAATGAAATACCCTTTGACTACACGGTATTTCTCGGAGGAGCAGGCGGAGCGGCGGTTGCGATACTCAACTTCTTCTTCATGTGCGTTACGGTACAGGCGGTGACCAATACCGAAAACGATGATGACGCGAAGCTGTTGATGAAAAAAAGTTATACAAAACGCATGGGATTGCAGCTTCTTTGGATAGTGGCTGCCATCGCCGCTCCATGTTTTATGTGGATCGCGGGCATAATTCCCCTGCTCTTCCCCAGCCTGGGAATAAAAGCAAAAGGCATAATAGATTCACGAAAACCATATGGACAGGAGGTGGAGACAAAGCAAGATGAACATTGATATCAAAGGCCCCAAAGTCTTTTATGAGGTTCCGTTTGATATACCGATTTTAGGGCGACTTCAAATCAGTGAGACGCTGATCGTAAGCTGGCTGGTTATGATCATCATCACAGGTCTGTGCATCTGGCTCACTCGCGGTTTGAGGGTGGAGAATATCTCCAAAAAACAGGCATTTGCGGAAATGCTGGTGGAGATGGCGGATAAGTTCGTCATCGGCAACATGGGAGAAAAGTTCAAATACATGATCCCTTTCGTTGCGGCACTTTTTGCAACAAGCCTTGTTTCGAATCTGATCAGCCTTATCGGACTAAGAAGTCCGACGGCAGATCTTAACACCGAAGCGGCATGGGCCATCGTGGTATTTACCATGATAACCGCCCAGAAAATAAAGACCAACGGCTTCGGCGGTTACCTTTTGGGATTCACCAAACCCATTGCGGTGATGACACCGTTTAACTTCTTATCGGAACTGGCAACCCCCATCAGCTTGGCTTGCCGTCATTTCGGTAACATCTTATCGGGTGTCGTTATCAACGGACTGATATACGCAGCTTTAGGCGTTGCAAGCTCCGCACTGTTGGGACTGATCCCCGGAGTGGTGGGAAACGTATTATCACATATACCGGTCCTTGCGGTCGGTGTACCCGCGGTTCTTTCGGTTTACTTTGACTGGTTTACCGGTGTCATGCAGGCATACATCTTCTGTATGCTGACGACCATGTACATAGCGAACGCGGCGGAAGAATAAAACTGAATATGTACAATAAAAAACAAAATGTTTTTACAGGAGGATTTAAAATATGGATTACACAGTACTTGCTAAAGGTATTGCACTCGCAGGATGCGCGATCGGTGCAGGTTTGGCGCTTATCGCAGGTATCGGTCCCGGTATCGGTGAAGGTAGCGCGGTTGCAAAGGCTCTTGAAGCTATCGGACGTCAGCCCGAGTGCAAGGGTGATGTAACATCAACAATGTTACTTGGTTGTGCGGTTGCAGAGACCACCGGTATTTACGGTTTCGTTACAGGTCTTCTTCTTATCTTCGTTGCACCCGGTTCATTCATGAAGATGCTCGGCTAAGATAAGACGATTAAGACAGGAGGATATGAAGATCTATGAATCAGGACCTGGTTACTATAATTCCATGGAACGTGATAGCTCAGATCTGCAATCTCTTCATTCAGATGCTCCTTATCAAAAAGTTTTTGTTTAAACCGATAAGAGAGGTCCTTGAAAAACGTAAAGCGAAGGCTGATGCCGAGATCGCCGATGCCACCAAGGCAAAGGACGAGGCTCTGGCAATGAAGGCCGAGTACGAACAGAACATGCAGGAGGCAAGGGAGAAAGCAAACGAGATCCTTTCCACTGCACAGAAGACCGCTACATTAAAGAGCGAGGAGATCCTTAAGGATGCATCCCGTCAGGCCATCGCCATCAAGACGAAGGCAGAAAGGGACATCGAGCAGGAGAAGCGCAAGGCGGTAAATGAGATCAAGGATGAGATAGGCAGCATGGCAATGGAGATTGCCGGCAAGGTTATCGAGCGCGAGATAAGCGAAGCGGACCATGCCAAGTTGATCAATGAGTTTATTGAAAAAGTAGGAGAGGATTCATGACAGAACATGCCCGTGTATATGGCGGGAGCCTGTACGACCTCGCCGTAGAAGAAAAGCTTTCCGAGGCGATAAAGGAGCAGCTTCTTCTTATAAAGCAGCTCTTCAGGGAAAACCCCGACTACATAAGGCTTCTTTCCGAGCCTTCAATAAAGAAGGATGAAAGAACAAAGCTCATCGAAGACGCCTTCGGAGAAAAAGCCGAAAGATATCTGGTCAGCTTTTTAAAGCTTTTGTGCGAGCGCGGCCTCTTAAACGAGTATGAGGGATGCTGCGACGAATACATCAGGCGCTTTAATGCAGACCACAATATCGCCGAAGCCGTTGTGACAAGTGCGGTGGCACTTAACGAATCACAGCTGACGGCACTCAGAGGCAAGCTTGAAAGAACAAGCGGAAAGAAAGTATCTATCGTGCAGAAGATAGACCCTTCCGTGCTTGCCGGACTCAAAGTGGAACTTGAAGGAATTGAGATGGACGGAACCGCAAGCGGCAAACTGTCCGACATTTCCAAGAAACTTAACGAAATCATAATGTAAGGATGGATGGAATATGCAATTAAAACCTGAAGAAATATCCAGCGTCATCCGCAGTCAGATCAAATATTACGAAAACACCATAAAGCAGAACGAAACAGGTACGGTTTTAAGTGTCGGTGACGGTATCGCCAGAGCCGGCGGACTTATCAACTGTATGGCAGGAGAGCTTCTGGAATTTGAAGACGGAAGCTTCGGTATGGCCCAGAACCTGGAAGAGAACAGTGTTTCGGTAGTATTATTCGGATCGGGTGAGAAAATAGGAGAAGGCCAGACGGTTAAGCGTACGGGTAAGGTTGTTTCCGTGCCTGTAGGCGATGCCATGATCGGCCGTGTTGTTAATGCACTGGGACAGCCCATCGACGGCGCAGGTCCCATCGCGACGGATGATTACCGTCCCATCGAGAGCGTAGCCCCCGGTATCTGTGAAAGACAGCCTGTATTTGAGCCTCTTCAGACCGGTATCAAGGCCATCGACTCCATGATCCCCATCGGACGCGGACAGCGTGAGCTTATCATCGGTGACCGTCAGACGGGAAAAACAACCCTTGCCACAGATACCATAATCCACCAGAAGGGCAAGAACGTTATCTGTATTTATGTTGCCATCGGTCAGAAGAGATCCACGGTA
>JAEEIN010000160.1 GCA_016281385.1 Lachnospiraceae bacterium
CTTTGCATCCGATGATATCTTCCTCCTTTGGATTATTCCACCACTGTTTGCCACTGGAAAAAAGCGTCTGGAAATGTCCCATAGGTGAGCGTACAAGCCCTGCGATCACTACATAATCCATTACTCCTGTATCATCCGAAAACGTAAGGGATGATAAGTCTACGCCTGTCCCGGCATAGAAATCACGAAGCATCGGAGCCACTTCAGTGCCGATCCATGTGCCATCAATGCGAACAGTCACCCCCAAGGAGTTCAGCACTGTTGCCGCAGTCCCTGTCTCCCCGCCCGGAAGGAAATACTGTTCTTTAATCTCCGAATACTCATCCGGCTTTAGGAATCCATCCTTCAAAAGAAAAGAATGCGTTCCAAGTATCTGTCCAAATAGATATACTTCTACTGCTTTCATCGTCTTTCTCCTCGTCTAATGCCCCTTATGCTCTGAAAACTCTTTACGTGACATCCCTGCGCTTTCTCTCAATTTTCTTATGGATTTGACTATATCCATATCGTTACCTCGATATGATCCTTCGCCGATCTCAGCCTCTCAAGCAAACTATGGTCTCAATATTTCCGGTCCAGGGGAACTGTTCCACGCAGGCAGCCCTTACAACGCGGTAACCTGCGGCCTGGATGGGTTCAAGATCGCGGATCAGGCTGGAGAGTTTGCAGGAAATATAGATTATGCTGTCGACACCGTAATCAAGGATCTTTGGAAGAGCCTTGGGATGTATCCCGTCACGGGGGGGATCAAGGATTATGAAATTGGGCTTTTCCTCAATATCATCGATCACCTTCAGAACATCTCCGCAGATGAATTCGCAATTGTCGATACCGTTTAAAAGTGCATTATCCTTAGCCGCCTCAACAGCCTCGGGAACTATCTCGACTCCGTAAACTTTCTTTGCTACGGGAGCCATAAGCTGGGTAATGGTTCCGGTTCCGGAATACAGATCGTATACCACCTTTGAGGGCTTTCCTCCCTCGGAAAGATCACCGATCATGTCCCTGACAGCGGAATAAAGGACCTCTGCCCCTGCGGAATTGGTCTGGAAAAAGGAAAACTCGCTTATCTTGAAAGACAGGCCAAGAAGCGTTTCATTTATATAGTCACGGCCGTAAAGTATCTCTGTTCCGTCATTTTTGACAACATCGGAAAGGGAATCGTTTACGGTATGAAGAATGCTTACGATCTTCCCCGACAGATCAAGAGACAGAAGCATGTCCTTATAGGGCGTAAGATCGGGATCTGCTTCACTTGAGGTTACAAGTGCCACCATTATCTCCCCTGTATGACGTGCCTTTCTTACCAGCAGATGGCGAAGATATCCGTCATGACGCATCTTATGAAAGAACTTATAGCCCTTGTCGGCCCAGTAATCCCTTGTGGCACGAAGGATCTTTCTGTAATCTTCATCACAGATATAGCAGGAATCCGTCATGATGACATCGTAAAAGCTGCCCCTTCTGTGCATTCCGAGACTTAAGGGTCCGTCCTTATACTCATCCCCGAAGGAAAACTCCATTTTGTTACGGTAGCCTTCCATAACGGGGCTTGATTTGATCCCTTCCCACTCATAGGAACCGGGCTCCACAACAGTATCAAGAAGTTCCTTAACCTGACGCTCCTTGAGTTTAAGTTCATCCTCGTATTTCATTGTAAGATATGTGCAGCCGCCGCAGATTCCGAAATGGGGGCACTGACTTGCTATAGCATCCGGCGAGGGCTCAAGAAGCTCAAGGACGATCGCTTCGGGCTTGCCCTTTCTCATCTTGTGTATCCTTACCTTTACCTTCTGTCCCGGCAGCGCACACTTGGCATTTACAAGCCCCTCTTCCGTTTCGATCACTGCCTTGCCGGGATATTTCACTTCACGAACATATCCCTCAAGTTCCTGTCCTTTTTTCATAGTACAAAAAAAGGAGTGTCTCCTTCGAGGCACTCCCAAACCTTTCTATTTATTCGTCCCCTTCAAGATCGTCGTCGTTAATCTCGTCTTCAAAATCATCAAGATCCTCGAAGTCCTCCGAATCCTCGGGAATAAGGAAGTAGTATACTGCGTATGCGATACCCGCAACAACGGCAATGGCTCCGATCACGATAAGGACCACCAGCCATGGATTAATGGTCTTTTCTTCCTTCTTCTTAAGATAGAAATTGTTCTCCCTGATAAGATCCTTTAACTCATCGATTTTGTTGCTCATAGTATTCTGCCTCCCTCTTTTTCTTATAGTCTTTACGATATGTTTTAAAATCGTTTTTGATAGATTCATAGTACCACCTTTGTGAAGTTTTTTCCACAACAACATTAGATCTTTACAAGCCTTGCGAAGGAGGCATACATTATCCTCACTCCCGCCGTGTCAAATGATACTTTAACTTTCTTATCCTCACCCTGCGGTTCTATGGAAAGGACGGTGCCTTCGCCGAATTTGATATGTTTGACGCGATCGCCGACTCCGTAATCAGACCCCTTCGCAGAGAGATCCGAACCCTTGCTGATTCCCGACAATGCGTCCTTTCTGGCGATAAAAGGCTTCTGCTCCTCAGGTGTCTTCTTTGATGGCATAACACCCGTTACCTGTTTGTCGGAATAAGCCTTCTCACCCAATATGGATGAAGGTGTACGTCTGAAACCCGAAGGTGTGTCATCAGTGTTGGTGGGAATACGCTTAAAGCCGGTGAAACCTGTGTCTCCGCCGTAGGGCTTTCTCTTAAAGCTTTCGGATTCAAAACTGTCGTCATAATCATCGAATCTTCGCTTATTAGCGGTCCTGGGCGCTATATCGAACAGCTCCGTGGGGATTTCCCTTACAAAGCGGCTCACGGGATTGTACTGAGTCTCGCCGTGATTCATACGTGCCTTGGCATAAGTGATAGTTAAATCCTCTTTTGCACGGGTGATGGCAACGTAGGCAAGACGTCTTTCCTCCTCGATCTCCGCATCCCCGCTCTGTATGGACATGTAGCTTGGGAAAAGTCCGTCCTCCATTCCCACGAGATAAACATTCTTAAATTCGAGTCCCTTTGCCGAATGGATGGTCATAAGAAGTGTACGATTCTCATCATCGTCCACACTGTCTATATCCGCTACCAGCGCGATCTCCTCAAGAAGTCCCGAAAGGGTGGGCTCATCATTTGATTCACAATAAGCGATCATCTTGTTTCGGAGTTCCTCGATATTCTCGATCCTCTCCTCCGCTTCTTCTTCCGAATCAACTTCCATCTGATTGATGTAATCCGTCAGATCCAGAACCTCATCAAGGATCTTCTCAACTCCGAAGCTTTCAAGCCTTGCCCGAAGAACAAAAATGAGATTCGAGAATCCGTGAAGTTTCTCCGCTGTAGCACCGGTAATTCCTGTAAGATCGGGCCTTACCAATGCGTCAAAGAATGAAATCCCGTGACTGTCGGCGGCGGCCTGAACCTTGTTTACCGTGGTTGCTCCGATACCGCGCTTGGGAAGATTGATTATACGCTTTGCCGCAAGATCGTCGCGGCCGTTATCGATGGTCTTTAAATAAGCTACCAGATCCTTGATCTCTCTTCTCGAATAGAAGTTTACGCCGCCCACGATCCTGTAGGGGATGTTGGAACGGACAAACTGTTCTTCAAAGGATCTGGACTGGGCATTTGTACGGTACAGAACCGCATTCTCTCCGTACTCGCTGTTTCCTTCTCTGACGGAATGTCTGATCTCGGAAGCTACATACTCGGCCTCCTCGTAACCGTTGTCAAATTCTCTGAAATGTATGGGATTGCCCTTTTCCTTGTTGCTCCAAAGGGCCTTCTCCTTACGGCCGGAATTGTTCCTTATTACGGAGTTTGCCGCATCAAGGACATTGCCTACGGATCTGTAATTCTGCTCAAGCTTTATTACCTTTGCTTCCGGATAATAATGCTCAAAATCAAGGATATTTCTGATGTTTGCGCCGCGGAAGCGATAGATGGACTGGTCGTCATCACCTACAACACAAAGATTGTGGCGGTCCCCCGTAAGGAGCCTTACAAGCTCAAACTGTGCTGTATTCGTATCCTGATACTCGTCCACCATTATATACTGCCAGCGATTCTGATAATTTCTCAAAACATCGGGATCGGCTTTGAAAAGCTCCACCGTTTTCATCAGAAGATCGTCAAAGTCAAACGCGTTGTTCTTCTTAAGTCTCTCCTGATACTCCACATAGCATTCCGCGATCTTTGACTTCTTGAAATCGCCGATGGAGGACATTCGAAACTCTTCGGGCGTAACAAGCTCGTCCTTGCAGGAAGAGATCACATTCATTATCTCCCGGTCCTTAAGCTGCTTGGGATCGATGGATAATTTCTTTGTGACTTCCTTCATCACATGCTTCTGATCGTCGGTATCGTAAATGGTGAAATTTCCGTCGTAGCCGATCCTGTCCGCATGACGCCTTAAGATGCGCACGCACATGGAGTGGAAGGTGGAAACATGGATCTGCTCGGCGCCGAAGCCCACAAGCTTGTCCACCCTTTCACGCATTTCCCCTGCCGCCTTGTTTGTAAAGGTTATGGCAAGGATATTGTATGGATTTACCCCGGCCTCATCTATAAGATATGAGATCCTGTGGGTCAGAACATTGGTCTTTCCCGAGCCTGCACCGGCTAAGATGAGGACCGGTCCGTCCACGGTAAAAACCGCTTCTTTCTGCTGTTCATTAAGTCTGTCGTAAATACTCATATATCTCCCTTGATCCTATAAAGCTGAAATAACAATACCCGCAATGACAACGGCTGCACAGAACATCCGGTAAGCCGTGTCCTTCTCTTTGTAAATGATCCTTCCGCCGATTATCATGATGACCACGCTCACCTGCTTAAGAAGAGTCATAACGGTCACGCTTGATTCCTCGATGCCGTTGGCGATAAAAAGGCACTTGTCGGCGATTATGAACAATATGGCAATGAGCCAGATATGGTAGTTCTTAAGTGCCGTTCTCCAGTCGATCTTCGTCTTCGTAAAAACAACGTAAAGTCCGTAGTAGATCAGCATGAAAAGAATGTACCAGAACTGAAGCTGGCTGCTGGTCATGGTCCTCATAAGGATCTTGTCCATGGTTCCGGACACACCGTTTAAAAAAGCCGATACAAAGGCCAGAACAACAAACAGTGTGGCGGTTTTGTCAGTCCCCTTTGAGTCCGCGGGAAGGTCGGCCGTTTTCTTCTTAAGAAAACCGGGCTTGTACTTTAAGAGAAGGATACCCCCTCCCACAAGAAACAAACCGATCCACTGATACGTGCCCAGAGTCTCGTGAAGGATGATCACGCCCAGAAGCATGGAAAATACCATCCGTGATAGGTCCAAAACTCCGTATAAGCTTATGGGCATTTTATCTATGGCATAAAAGCTGCACAGGAAAGCCACAAAGATGATAAAGGACTTAAATGCCGTAAGCAGCATGTCCCGGCCCGAAACGCCCCCTGCTCCCGCCGCCGCTGGCGAAACAAGAATGAAGGACAGCAATGTATAAACAAAAAGGACTTCCACAACTCCGTTCTTCTCAAGTGCCTTTTTCTTGGAGATGTCGCGGATTCCCTTTAAAATTCCGTATATTAAAACCAAAATGATCCAGATCATATTACTTAATCTCTCTTCCAACAAAGCGGACAACCCATCAGGGTTGTCCGCTTAATCATACCAAATGTCTGTTCGATTGTAAATGATTTCCCAAAGAAAATTATCTCTGAACTCTTCCTGATGCATCGCCCCCTGCGAGAGTATCAACTTCCTTTCTGGAAGCGAAGTTGAAGTCGCCGGGAATGGTGTGCTTAAGTGCGGAAGCAGCTACGCCGAACTCAAGAGCATCCTTGAAATCCTTTCCGTCAAGGAGTCCGCAGATAACGCCGCCTGCGAAGGAATCACCGCCGCCCACACGGTCAACGATGGGGGTAAGATGATACTTCTTTGAGTGATAGAATTCTTTTGTTTTTCCGTTATAGATGCATGCGGACCAGTCGTTGTTGGAAGCTGAATGGCTCTCGCGAAGAGAAGATACGCAGTACTCAAAACCGTAATCTGCAACCATCTGCTCGAATATTGACTTGTAACCCGCAAGCTCAAGCTCACCGCTTGTTACATCGGTGTTGCCGGGCTTGTAGCCGAGAACAAGATGTGCATCCTCTTCGTTACCGATACATACATCAACATACTTCATAAGGTTCTTCATGACCTTCTGAGCCTTCTCTGAAGACCAGAGCTTCTTACGGAAGTTAAGGTCAACGGAAACCTTTACGTTGTGCTTCTTTGCGGCGATAAGTGCCTGCTCGGTAAGCTCTGCTGCCGCATCGGAAAGTGCGGGAGTGATACCTGTAAAGTGGAACCAGTCTGCACCGTCGAAGATTGCGTCAAAATCAAAGTCTGCTGCCACTGCCTCGGAGATCGCTGAGTGAGCTCTGTCGTAAACAACCTTTGAAGGCCTTACAGCGGAGCCGCTCTCAAGATAGTAGATACCGAGTCTCTCGCCGCCGCGGGCAATGTTCTTTGTTCCCACATTGTACTTTCTTAATGCAGCAACTGCGCATTCACCGATCTCATTGTCGGGAACCTTTGTTACGAATTCCGCATCGTGGCCGTAGTTTGCAAGTGAAACGGCTACGTTTGCTTCACCGCCGCCGTAGTTGATGTCGAACTCGTCGGCCTGAATGAATTTTTCAAAATTGGGGGTTGAGAGTCTTAACATGATCTCACCCATTGTTATAACCTTTGCCATTGTCCTTCTCCTTTATTTCTGTACAAGATGCACCGCAAATCCGCCGATCTCTTCCTCGAGATAGATCGCAGTGAGTTTTCCGTTCTTATAGGAAGCGGAATCTTCGATGAATTTAACACCCTTAACGGTCTCAAGATAATTCTTTGCACGAAGAACGCTGTTGGTTCCGATGGCGATATGGCCCTTTGCGCCTCTGCCTGCCTTCTTCATAGCCTCTATCTCGATACCTGCGAAGATGGAGCTGTTTCCGACTTTCTTTGTGAATCCGAAGAGGTCGTCATATCTGTCGGCTACGCCGTCTGCTTCTTCTTCGCTGTCGCAGTTGACACCGATATGTCTTAATTCGAAACCGAGCATTGTCCTTACAGCCTCTTCGGTAAGCTTCTCGATCTCATCAAACTTTCCTGCAGCAACAAGGTCCTTCTTTACCATCCATGATCCGCCGCAGGCGATGATCTTATCGAAGGAAAGATAATCATTTAAGTTCTTGGCATTAACGCCGCCTGTAGGCATGAATCTCACTCCAGTGTAGGGAGCGGACATTGCCTTGATCATTGCGATACCGCCACTCTGCTCTGCGGGAAAGAACTTAACAACATTAAGTCCAAGCTCCAAAGCAGCCTCGATATTGCTGGGGTTGTTCGTTCCGGGAACAACGGGCACGCCCTTTTCCTGACAGTACTTAACTACCTTGGGATTAAGACCGGGAGAAACAATAAACTTCGCACCTGCCTCAACCGCACGATCCACCTGCTCGGTGGTAAGAACGGTTCCGGCACCCACAAACATCTCGGGACGGGCAGCCACCATGTTTTTGATGGCTTCTGCCGCAGCCTCTGTTCTGAAGGTTACCTCAGCACAGGGGAGTCCGCCTTTGCAAAGAGCATCCGCAAGGGGAGCCGCATCCTTGGCATCGTCCAGAACAACAACGGGAACGATACCGATCTTTTCAAAAGTTTCATAAGCGTTCATAGAAAAATCTCCTTTATCTGAATGATCCTTTAAGATCAGTCATTTACCTTTACGTCGGGCTGCTCCTCAACCTCATCGGCAAATTTGGATTCGTCGAGATTGTTGGGATCCTGACCGATGTATGCGGAAATACCGCCGTCAATATATACTACCTGACCGTTGATGAAATCGGAAGCGGGAGAAGCAAGGAATACCGCAAGTCCCATAAGATCTTCCGTACGTCCCCATCTCTGAGCGGGGGTCTTGGACCTGATGAAACGGTCGAAGGGATTCATGGAGCCGTCCTCACCCTTTTCACGAAGAGGAGCGGTCTGGGGTGTTGCGATGTAGCCGGGTCCGATGGCATTACACTGAATATTGTACTGGCCATACTCGGAGCAGATGTTTCTGGTAAGCATCTTAAGTCCGCCCTTAGCCGCAGCATATGCGGAAACGGTCTCACGTCCGAACTCGGACATCATGGAACAAGCGTTTATGATCTTTCCGCTCTGTTTTTCTATCATATCAGGAAGTACGGCCTTTGAACAGATGAAAGGTCCCGTAAGGTCAACATTAATTACTGCGTTCCAGTCGTTTACGCTCATCTCGGTCATGGGTATTCTCTTGATGATACCTGCGTTGTTAACAAGAATGTCGATGGTTCCGACCTTTGCCTTAACGTCGGCAACGAATGCCTTAACCTGCTCCTCGTTTGTAACGTCGCAGACAGCACCGTATGCATCGATACCTCTCTTTTTATACTCTTCCATTCCGCGATCCACAAGTTCCTGCTTGATATCGTTGAAAACGATCTTTGCGCCTGCCTCGTGGTAAGCGATGGCATATGCAAGGCCAAGGCCGTAGGAAGCGCCTGTGATCCATGCTACCTTTCCTTTTAATGAAAACTTATCAAGAATATTGCTCATTTTGTTTCTCCTTATATATGAATTGTTTACCGTTACCGTTATCTTAAATCGATGGGAGCCACATCATCCATGTCGTCGAAGTCCTGGTTCTCGCCAACCATTCCCCAGATGAAGGTGTAGTTCTTTGTGGAGCATCCGCAGTGGATGGACCAGCTGGGTGAGATCACCGCCTGCTCGTTGTGGATGCAGATATGTCTGGTCTCCTGAGGCTCGCCCATGAAGTGCATGAGCATCTGATCGTCGTCCATGTCGAAGTATAAATAAACTTCCATTCTTCTGTCGTGGGTGTGGCAGGGCATTGAATTCCATACACTTCCTGCCTCAAGATGAGTCATGCCCATTTCAAGCTGGCAGGTCTCCACCTGACCGGGAAGGATGAACTTGTTGATGGTCCTGTGATTTGCCTCGGCCTGGGAACCAAGCTCCTTCTTGTTCTCGGGCTTAACGATGACCACATCCTCGGAAGGCTCGCCTTCAAGCTTGATAAGCTTTGTGGGATAGGTCTTGTGAGCAGGTGCGGAATTTAAATAAAACTTTGCGGGATTTGAAGGATCCACGCTTTCAAAAACAACGTCCTTTGTTCCCATTCCGATGTACATTGCTTCCTTGTGGCCCACTTCATATTTCTTGCCGTCAAGGGTAATGTAGCCGGCGGGCCCGATGTTGATTACGCCCATCTCTCTTCTCTGCAAGAAGTACTCGGCGCGTAACTCGTCCCCTGCGGTGAGCTTAAGGGGCTTTACGGGAACTGCACTTCCCGTGATGATCCTGTCAATGTGGCTGTAAACCAGCTTTATGTCGTCTTTCTTAAAAAGATCGTCTATGAGGAATTCCTCACGGAGTCTCTTGGTGTCGTACCATTTCACGTCCTTGGGTGATGCTGCGGTTCTTAATTCCATATTTTCCTCCTGTTTCATTTATGGGGTTGAAATTACTTACATACACATCTTACAGCAAAAATTTGCATATTTCTTTGCGTTTTTATGAACAAACTTTGCCGATTTTGAACATTTTGTAAGCGCTTTCACTTTTTTGAACCCTTTTCCCGGGAAAAACAAAAAGAACCGGCCGTCATGACCGATCCTTTTTCGTCTTCGTGTTCTTTTTCCGTTTTTGTTTCTCCGCGTTTCGGACTTCCAGCTTGGCACTTAATTCCTCGCGCTTGACTTCGATCTTCGTCTGGATCTCCGTCTTCATCCTGTCCTTCATCAATTCATAAAAGGACTTTAAAAGTCCCGAAAGAAATTCCTTGGTTTCATCATCAAGGTCCTTGGCTGCCCTTATGACATTCATTGCATATTTGTAAGCTTCTCCGGTAAGTTCCAGCGTAGTGTCCGCCTGAGTTGCATCAAGAACGCCCACAAGCATGGATATGAACCCGTTCAAGTGCTCCTCATCAAGGGAGAACATCCACTGGTTAAAGGAATCAAGCAGCATCACATGCTGTTCCGTAAGATGTGTCTCCGACAGTTTTCCGTCCTCGATGATCCAGTTAAAGGGATCGTGCTGCTTCATACCCGTCCGCTTTGAGCTTACAACGATACTGTCCCTGTTGCCCGAAAGCAGAAGTCCCACAACGGAAGACTTCGGTATAACGGAAACAACCCTGTCCCTTATGAGCCAATAGCCGTATTCGTCAAGGAGATCCGGTCTGAAGCCCGGTCCGTCAAAGCTGTAGATCTTTGATATCCTCTCCCTTATCACCTCGGAACACTGCATGGATGAGAACATGGCAAGGTTTCCGCCCTTTGAATGGCCTCCCACCATTATCTCGCCCTTGACCCTTGCTCCCACATCGTTTAGATACCTTGCGGAAAGCTTCTGTCCGGTTATGGGCTTGTCAAGGGCCAGCCTGAAATCCTCCTGCCAGCCCAGGATCGTCTCGTCCGTTCCCCTGAAGGCTATAAAGGGATGCCCACCGGGAAGGATAAATGTGATGGCGCAGAACTGTGTTTCGTCTGCCACGTCGATCCTGTTTATGTAAAAACAAACCTTCAGCCCTTTAAATCTCGGAGCTTTCAATGTCGCATCAAAAAGCGCACGGTTGGGCTTCTCATACTTTGGATTTGCAAACAGGGAATCGAATCCCGGGCTTTCATTCAAATCCTTAAGAGTATAAGTTTTCTCATCGGTCGCCGGCATCAGCTTATCGAATTTAAGATAAGAAAGCTGGCTTAATACAAGGGCATCCTCTTTTGAAAAAGGACGCACCTTAAAACTTTCATGACAGTGATCAGTTACATAATCTACAGTATTTCCCATATTCATGCCTCAATACTTAGCATTTATGTTTCCAATATCCTTTATGAAAAGCGAGAGCGTTCCGTCGGGATTTGTGGTGATCTCCACATTTCCGTCCTTATACTGATCCATGGGGATCTTTATCTCTATGCCCTTGTCGGTAACAAGGTTCTGCTTTGCAAACTTCTTTGTGGTTGATTCACTCTGGGGAAGGACTTCTTCTTTTACCAGATCGAACTTCTCCATCCTCTCCTGAAATGCCTCTCGAAGGTCGGGACGTTCCTTGAAAACAAGATCTCCCAGATCGTCAACAACAAAACCCCCGTTCTTTTCAAGTTCGCTGTTGATTATCTCCTTTGCCTTCATCTGGGGCTCGTATCTGTAGGTCTCTTCGTAGGCTTCGTTGTTCACCGCTTCAATAGCCTTCGATACAACGGCAAGCTTCTTCTTATCGGACATCTTTGCGCTGCATTTTAAGAAATACTCGCTGAAATAATCCTCTTTCTTTCCGTTTATCTCCGCTTTCTTTTCAACCAGCCACAAAGCCAGGTCTGTAAGCCTTATTATGCAGGCCTCGGCAAGCTTCGAAGAGCCCTGTGGAAGTATCTCCTTGTATGTATAGACCTCGTTTACTATACCGCTTTCAGAGGGCTGCATGCGATGGGTATACATGGGCTTGTAATTAAGTTTAAGAAGCGCCAGATACTCGAGGGAATCGCAGGAAAATCTCACAACAAGAAGATCCCCCGCGGGAATGTCGATATTTGCATTCATTATGGAATAAAGGTTTTCCGCAATGGATTTGCTAATCTCAACGAAATTGTCGTCGTCATATGCCTCCAGCACCTGATAAACCTCGGATTCCCGCTTATGGAATTCGCATTTCTTTATATCGTCGCCGCTGAAGATGTTGGCGATATGCTCCTTGATGAATTCCGAAAACTCGGAGCCGTAGGTCAATTCCTCATCGGAAAGCCCCGCTTCTCCGGTGGTGGAGTCAAGCACGTGAAGTATCGCTTTTCTTACATTTATCTCTTCTTTTACTATAGCCATTTAACAAACCGCCTTAATTTCTTTTCCATGTCCCCGTGTAGAACAAAACAAGCATGGGGAATATCTCCAGACGTCCCGCCAGCATATCAAAGGACAAAATGAGCTTTGAGAACGCTGACAGTGTGCTGTAATTTCCCGTAGGTCCAACGATACCGAGACCGGGTCCGATATTGCCGAGGCATGCAAGGACTGCGGAAAATGTAGTCTGAAAATCAAAGTTATCGATCGCTACGACCAGATTCGATACCACAAAAACAAAAATGTACGCGATCATGAAGGATCCAACGGATTTAACCGTTTCTTCGGTTACTGCGTTTCCGCCGTACTGGATCTTCTTGACGCTTCTCGGATGGGTGATGTGATTAAGCTCGCGCTTTAACGTACGCAGAGAAAGAAGAAGTCGCGAAACCTTTATTCCTCCGCAGGTGGAGCCGGCGCAGCCGCCCACAAGCATAAGCATCAGAAGTATTGCCTTTGAAAGCATGGGCCAGGTATTGAAATCCGCCGTTGCAAAACCGGTGGTGGATATGATGGAAGCCACCTGGAATGCCGAATGATGGAAGGAGTCATAAAGTGTCTCAAAGCTGCTCCTTGCATTAAAGGTGATGATCGTAATGCTCACAGCAACTATGATCAGATACCATCTTACCTCTTCAAGCTTGTGAATATCCTTGAAACGTTTTGTTATTATAAGATAATACACGTTGAAATTAACGGCGCATAAAAGCATGAAAATGGTGGCGATGACCTGAGCCGAATGTGAGTATCCGCCGAGGCTGGCATTAAGGTTTGCAAAACCGCCGGTTCCCATGTTTGAGAAGGTGATGATCAGCGCCTCGTAAAGATTCATTCCGCTGAAAAGGAAAAGGATCACCAGAACCACCGAAAGGCCGATGTAGATACCGTAAAGCACCTTGGCCGTATCCTTTACTCTGGGAACTATCTTACCTACCTCTGCGCCGGTACTCTCTGCCTTCATAAGGTTCATGTTGTAACTTCCCGACAGGGGAAGGATGGACATGATAAAAACAAGCACTCCCATGCCACCGATCCAGTTGGTGAAGCAGCGCCAGAACATTGTTGTTTTTGACATGGCTTCCACATCCGTAAGGACACTGGCTCCCGTTGTTGTAAAACCGGAAACCGTTTCAAACAGCGCATCAATGTAATTGGGGATCTCCCCGGTGGCTACGAAGGGAATCGCGCCTATAAGGGATAAAAGGATCCACGAAAGAGAAACGGTCACAAAGCCTTCCCTTGCGTAGAACACGGTGCTTTTCGGCTTAAACATGCATCCGAGAGTTCCCAGTGCGAAAGCCGCCGCCGCAGAAAAAGCAAAAACAACGCCCTGTTCCTCATGATATATGATGGCAACTATACAAGGGAGTAAAAAGAACGCTCCCTCAAACTGCATTACCCTGCAAAGTATAAATCTGATTATCGATCTGTTCATAACCCACACTCTAATCCAAAATATCGGTAATATCGTCAAAGCCCGTATTTGTCGTTACCACGATAACGGTATCTCCGAGGGAGATGGTGGAAAGACCTCCGGGGGTCTCGATTGCCCCGTTATGGATGATACAGCAGATGATGACATTGGGCTTTAACTTAATGTCTTTAAGGGGAACTCCCGTAAGCTTTGAGGATTCCTTAACCTTAAACTCTATGGCCTCAGCCTTGCCTGAGCAAAGCTTGTAAAGGCTCTCCATGTTGCTTCCCATGGAATTCTGAAGGGCACGGACATACTGGACAACGCTCTCACCCGCAATGAGCTTGGGGTTGATTATGCTTCCGATGTTCATATCGTCGATGATGTCGTCGTAGGTGCTTCTGTGAACCTTGGTGATAAGCTTTACCTTCGGATTTGCCTTCTTGGCGTAGATGGACATCATGACATTTATCTCGTCGTGATTTGTAAGGGTAACGAAGGACTGTGTTCTTTCTATGCCCTCTTCGGAAAGAAGGTTCTTGTCCTGGCCGTCACCGTTTATTATTACAGCCTCGGGAAGCTTGGCTGCAAGCTCATCACACTTTGCCTTCACCTTATCCACGATCTTGACTTCCACGCCAGTGGAAATAAGCTGCTTGGCAAGATAATAGGTTGTTTCTCCGCCGCCTACGATCATGCAGGAGCGGGCCTTGCCCTGGTTAAGGTTTATGGCCTTGAAGAACTGAGTCGCACGCTTTGTGGATGCAACAAAGGAGATCCTGTCCCCTTCCTTCATGACAAAATCACCGGTGGGGATGATGGTCTCGTTCTCACGCTCGACTATGCAGATAAGGACATTGGTGTTAAGTGTCTTATGCATATCCTTAAGGACCATGCCGTTGATGGGGCTGTCCTTGGTAACTTCGAATTTAAGAAGGTCCACCCTGCCTCTGGCAAAGGAATCGATCTCGATTGCCGAAGGGAATTTAAGAAGCCTTGCGATCTCGTCCGCAGCGCCCTGTTCGGGATTTACCGCCATGGAAAGACCAAGGTCTTCCTTGATGAAGCTTATGTCCTCTTTGAACTCGGGATTTCTCACCCTGGCAATGGTATGCCGGGCTCCGGCTTTCTTGGCCATCAGACAGCAGAAAAGGTTTCTTTCGTCGGAATCCGTAACCGCGATGAGCATATCCGCTTCCGTAACCCCTGCATCCCTGAGGATCGAAAGAGAAGCGCCGCTTCCGACGATACCCATTACATCCCAGTTGTCGCTGATGCTCCTTACGCTCTTTTCGTCCTTATCGACGATGGTTATATCATGGCCTTCCTGGCTTAACTGCTTTGCTATGGTGGATCCTACGTTTCCACAGCCCACAATGATTATCTTCATAGAATTGATTTACTCCGTTATATATCTTCTTCCTGTACTACAATGCCCTCTTCAAGGGCTCTGGTCATACAGCCTTCTTTCGCATTTCCGATCTCACAGATGGTAGCCATATCCTCGGCCACACATCCGTCGCACGCCGGACATGGCATGCTCATTCCGCCGAAATCCCTCGGCACGCCATCATTTCGCTTGTTGTGCTTACAATCGAAGCACCAGCAGCTCTTACACTGCTTAAACAGCATCTCCCCCGCCGGCGGCTCGGGTTTCGCCTTCTCCACCGGCTTAGGTGCAGGTTTGGGGGCAGGCTTGGGAACCGGCTTCGGTTCAGGTTTAGGCTCAGCTTTTGTCTCTTCCTTCGGAAGTGGTTTAGGTTCTTCCTTCGGCTCCGATGCCGCGGGCGTAAGTTCCAGTGTGATCTGTTCAAACTCCGGCGGCGGAATTGGCTTCACCCGCTTCCTGCCGGGTTCACGGATCCTCACCGTAGCTCCCTGA
>JAEEIN010000161.1 GCA_016281385.1 Lachnospiraceae bacterium
ATCTTTTCAAGGGCACGCTTTCTTGAAGTTGCCTGCTTGGATTTGGAAGCGTTTGCGGAGAAGCGGGAGATGAATTCCTGCAGCTCCTTGATCTTTTCTTCTTTCTTCTTGTTGGCTTCCTTCATCTGACGGATGAGAAGCTGTGAGGACTCGTACCAGAAATCGTAGTTGCCGGCGTAAAGCTGGATCTTGCCGTAGTCGATGTCCGCGGTGTGAGTACAAACCTTGTTCAAAAAGTATCTGTCATGGCTTACCACGATGACTGTATTCTGGAAGTTTATGAGGAACTCCTCAAGCCATGCGATGGCGTCCAAGTCAAGGTGGTTGGTGGGCTCGTCGAGAAGGAGGATGTCGGGGTTACCGAAGAGTGCCCTGGCAAGAAGAACCTTCACCTTCTGATTACCGTCGAGGTCACCAACGAGAGAGTAGTGAAGCTCGGTTCCGATACCGAGACCGTTAAGTAAGTTGGCTGCGTCGGACTCTGCTTCCCAGCCGTCCATCTCTGCAAATTCGGCCTCAAGTTCGCTGGCCCTGATACCGTCCTCATCTGAGAAATCGGGCTTTGCGTAGATGGCTTCTTTTTCCTTCATAATGTCGTAAAGACGCTGATTTCCGGCGATTACCGTATCCATAACGGGAACTGCGTCATACTTGAAGTGGTCCTGCTCAAGGACCGAAAGACGCTGGCCGGGGGTGATGGTGATATCACCGTTTGTTGTATCCAGAACGCCGGAAAGTATCTTTAAAAACGTGGATTTTCCTGCGCCGTTTGCACCGATGAGACCGTAGCAGTTTCCTTCGGTGAACTTGATATTGACATCTTCGAACAGAGCCTTTTTACCGACTCTGTAGGTTACATTATTTGCTGCTATCATTTGCCGCTCCTTTAAAAATCAAAATTTCGTCCTTATACATAGTATCAAAAAATCTTGTTTTTTCAAGGATTTTCAATACAAAGAATTAAGAAAAAAAGCGAAAAATATGTGCATATCTTCTTCTTATATGTTATACTGTGGAAGGCGGACACTTCGGCGGGGAGACCGATAGGTGTCTGCGAGATAAATTCACGAAAGGGAGATTTTAAATTATGGCGAAATGGGTATACCGATTTGAAGAAGGCTCAGCTGACATGAGACCCCTTCTTGGTGGTAAAGGCGCCAACCTTGCAGAGATGACGAACCTCGGGCTTCCGATTCCTCAGGGATTTACTGTTACCACAGAAGCCTGCACCGATTATTACAATCAGGGCAAGCAGATTTCAGACGAGATTAAGGAGCAGATCTTCGCAGAACTTGCAGTTCTTGAGGAGAAGCAGAATAAGAAGTTCGGAGACATCGACAATCCTCTTCTTGTTTCCGTACGTTCCGGTGCGAGAGCATCAATGCCGGGTATGATGGACACCATCTTAAACCTGGGTCTTAACGATATTTCGGTTGAAGGTTTTGCTAAGAAGACAGGCAATCAGAGATTTGCATACGATTCTTACAGACGTTTCATCCAGATGTTCTCGGACGTTGTTATGGAAGTTCCGAAGTCACTTTTCGAGAGAGTTCTCGACGACATCAAGAACACAAAGCATGTTCACTACGATACGGAGCTTACAGCAGACGATCTTAAAGAAGTCATAAAGCGTTTCAAAGCTATCTATAAAGATAAGATGGGAGCTGATTTCCCTCAGGAGCCCAAGGTTCAGCTTATGGAAGCCGTTAAGGCGGTTTTCCGTTCCTGGGACAATGAGAGAGCAATCGTTTACCGTCGTATGAATGACATCCCCGGCGACTGGGGAACCGCAGTTAACGTTCAGGCCATGGTATTCGGTAACATGGGCGACACATCCGGTGCAGGTGTTGCATTCACACTTAACCCCTCCACCGGTGAGAAGGGTATCTTCGGTGAGTACCTTATCAATGCACAGGGTGAGGACGTAGTTGCAGGTATCCGCACACCTCAGCCCATCACCAAGCTTAAAGAGGATCTTCCCGAGTGCTACCAGAAGTTCATGGAGATCGCCAACACACTTGAGCAGCATTATCGTGACATGCAGGATATGGAGTTCACCATCGAAGAGGGCAAGCTCTACTTCCTTCAGACACGTAACGGTAAGCGTACCGCTCAGGCAGCATTACAGATCGCATGTGACCTGGTTGACGAGGGCATGATCACGGAAGAAGAAGCAGTTTGCCGTATCGAGGCAAAGTCTCTTGACCAGCTTCTTCACCCTACATTCGATTCCATCGCACTTCGCGACGGCGAAGTTATCGGCGCGGGTCTTCCCGCATCACCCGGAGCTGCTGCAGGTAAGGTTTACTTCACTGCAGAGGATGCAAAGATCGCACATGCAAGGGGAGAGAGAGTCATTCTTGTTCGTCTTGAGACCTCTCCCGAAGATATCGAAGGTATGCATGCATCCGAAGGTATCTTAACCGTTCGCGGCGGTATGACATCACACGCAGCCGTTGTTGCCCGTGGTATGGGAACCTGCTGTGTATCCGGCTGCGGAGCCATCAACATCAACGAAGATGAGAAGTGGTTCGAGCTTGGCGGAGTCAAATTTAACGAAGGCGATTACATTTCCCTTGACGGATCCACAGGTAAGATCTACAAGGGCGATATCAGAACAAAGGACGCTGAGATCAGCGGAAACTTCGAGCGTATCATGAACTGGGCAGATAAGTTCAGAAAGCTTAAGGTACGTACCAATGCCGACACACCCGCCGATGCACTTAACGCTATCAAGCTCGGTGCAGAAGGTATCGGTCTTTGCCGTACAGAGCACATGTTCTTCGATGCAGAGAGAATTCCCAAGATCAGAAAGATGATCCTTTCAAAGACCGTTGAACAGAGAGAAGCAGCTCTTAACGAACTGATCCCTTACCAGATCAGCGACTTCAAGGGCATTTACAAGGCTATGGAAGGAAGGCCTGTTACCATCCGTTTCCTCGATCCTCCGCTTCATGAGTTTGTTCCTACGGACGATGCAGACATTCAGGCACTTGCAGACGACATGGGTCTTACCTTCGAAGAAGTTAAGAACACCTGCGAAAGCTTACACGAGTTCAACCCCATGATGGGTCACCGCGGATGCCGTCTTGCAGTTACATTCCCTGAGATCGCAAGAATGCAGACAAGGGCAGTTATCGAAGCTGCTATTGCTGAAAACGAGAAGTACGGCTACAACATCGAGCCCGAGATCATGATCCCTCTTGTAGGTGACAAGAAGGAGCTTAAGTTCGTCAAGGATGTTGTTGTTGAGACAGCAGAACTCGTTAAGAAAGAGAAGAAGAGCGATATCAAGTACCATGTAGGTACCATGATTGAGATCCCCCGTGCAGCACTTATGGCTGACGAGATCGCTGAAGAAGCTGAGTTCTTCTCCTTCGGTACAAACGACTTAACACAGATGACCTTCGGATTCTCTCGTGACGATACAGGTAAGTTCATTGATTCTTACTACAAGTCAAAGATCTACGAGTCCGATCCTTTCGCAAAGCTCGACCAGAACGGTGTAGGCCAGCTGGTTAAGATGGCAGCCGAGAAGGGCCGCAAGACACGTCCCGACCTTAAGCTGGGTATCTGCGGTGAGCACGGCGGAGATCCTTCATCCGTTGAGTTCTGCCACAAGGTAGGCCTTACCTATGTAAGCTGCTCGCCTTTCCGCGTTCCCATCGCAAGGCTTGCCGCTGCACAGGCAGCTATCAATGACAAAAAGTAATTGACAGTTTCAGCTAAAGATATTTCTTACATAGGGAGTCTGCTACAGACTCCCTATATTTTTTAACAAAATAATATAAGGTGCCAAACACGGAAAGGAACAATCATGCCTACACTTCATAACCCCATACTCCCGGGATTTTTCCCGGATCCTTCCATCATACTTGTCGGTGATACGTATTACATGGCAAATTCCACATTTACTTATTTCCCCTGCATCACCATTTCAAAGTCGAAAGATCTTCAGAACTGGGAAATCGTGGGGCACGCGGTCACAGACCCTTCCTATGTGGACATGTCTGAATACGACGCGGGCCGGGGATTCTGGGCTCCGGACATTTCATATTCCAACGGAAAATATTATATAGTGGTTACCCTGCGCGGAAACGACGGCTGGGAGCTTGAGTATCGCCAGATGATAGTTTATTCGGATAAACCGGAAGGCCCTTATTCAAAACCTGTTTATATAGATGAACCGGGCATAGATCCGGCCCTTTTCCACGACGATGACGGAAAGCATTATATGGTCATGAACCCTTCCGTAAAGATTATTCTCCTGACGGATGACTGCCTGAGTGCGGCCGCCCCTTCAAGGCTTCTTTACGAAGGCTGGAACAAGCGGAAAACAGAAGGCCCCCACATCATCAAAAAGGATGGCTGGTATTATCTGTTCATGGCCGAAGGCGGAACCGGTGACGGTCACATGATAACTGTTGCCAGAGCCCGCAATCTGACGGACGAATTCGAAGCCTGCCCTCACAATCCGCTGCTCACACAGACGGATCCTTCGGCGGTGCTTCAGAGAACCGGCCACGGATGCCCGTTTATGACCAAAGAGGGCGACTGGATGATCGTATATCTCTGCGCCAGAAAAAACGGCGGGAAGTTTTCGCTTCTGGGCCGTGAGACTGCGATTGCGAAGCTGTCCTGGGACGAAGATGGCTGGCCCGTTATCAACGATGGTAAGGGCGCACTGACGGAGATCGAACTTCCGGATAATTACATGACTCCCGCAAAACCCTTTGAATCAGTTTGTTTCAAGCCCTGTGAATACAATGAGCTTCCCATGGACTTCCTGTATTCGGAGGAGTATGCGCTCCTGCGCCAGCGCTTTATAGACAACACCACAACTCTCAAACTTGATCTTACTCAGACCGGCGCTGACGAATGCGGTGTCATGTATTACTATGATTTCAACTGCCACGTGAAATTAGGCGCCAAATCACAGGGTGATAAACTTAAACTGTCCGTTACCCTCTACAATAAAGAGGAAAAGGACGAGCCCGTCTGCATTGGCGAAGCGCTGCTTGACACAACTCCTGTCTGCATAGAACTCATCATCCGCACCACCGTATTGAAGAAAGAATTCTTATATAAAGTATCTACGGACAAAACGGCCGCAGCCCCGGTACATATCTGCACCCTGGAAAACGGCCAGATCTTCACCGACGAAGGCCGCACCATCGGCAAGCGCTTCACCGGCCCAGCCTAC
>JAEEIN010000162.1 GCA_016281385.1 Lachnospiraceae bacterium
CGCACTTGTGGGCGATAACTGTGTTGTGGGAAATTCAACGGAGCTTAAGAACGTCATCCTCTTTGACAATGTACAGGTACCCCATTACAACTATGTCGGGGATTCCATTTTGGGTTATAAAGCCCACATGGGAGCAGGCTCCATCACCAGCAATGTAAAGAGTGATAAGAAGAACGTTGTCATAAAGAATGAAGGCGATAACATCGAAACCGGCAGAAAGAAAGTGGGTGCCATGCTTGGTGACAGAGTTGAAGTCGGCTGCAACAGCGTACTTAACCCCGGAACCGTTATCGGTCGCGACTCAAACGTATATCCCACATCCTGTGTAAGAGGCGTCATTCCCGAAACATCAATATATAAAGGTGAACGTGGAATAACAAAGAAAACCGAATAGATCACCGCATAATAAAACCGGAGTCCAAAGACTCCGGTTTATTTCTGTCATATATTATCAACGATCGTTGCCGATAAGTTCTGTCGCCGCTTCGTAAGACATGGGATGTCCCCAGACAAATCCCTGTATCATGTCCACTTTGTGGTCTTTAAGTTCATCAAGCTGCTCCTCATTCTCAACACCCTGGGAAACAACATTGCTGCCCATAACATGTCCAAAGCTTACAAGGGAATCAAGGAACTCCCTGCTTGAACGTCCGGTTCCGATCTCATCTATGATGCTTTTGTCGATCTTTAAGAGATTGACCTTAAGATGCATAAGCTGTGCCAGGGATGAATAGCCCGCTCCGAAATCATCAAGGGCGATGCCGACACCCATTCTCTTAAGAGCCCTTAAGTTTGCATCAAGCTGCTCGTCGGGACTTGCAAAGATCACTTCACGGATCTCTATCTCAAGACATTCAGGAGGAAATTCCGCATCACGCACCGCTTTGTTTAAGATCTTGTTGAAGCCGGGATTTGTGACGGTCTTTCCGGAGATATTTACGGAAAGCGTAAACATATTGTTGTCCCGTCTTACTATCTCCGAAAACTCATTCAATGCTTTCTTAAGAACGTATTCATCGATCTGCATTATAAGATCGCTCTTTTCGGCTACGGGAATAAACTCCGAAGGTTCATACTCGGTTCCGTTGGGAAGTTTAAGCCTTAACAGCGTCTCAAAGCCTCTGAGACGTTTGCCGTCCGCCAGGAACTGAGGCTGATATACAAGGCTGAAGTAATCATTGTTGAGAGCATCCTTAACAGCCTTCTCTATAGCGGAATTTCTTTCATAACGTTCCTTAAGAGACCGATCGTAAAGAACAACCCTGCGCTGAGCCTTGGTTACACCGAAGCGTAATGCCAGATCCGCCTCCATTGTAAGTTCCCTGACTTTCCTTCCGTCCGAAGGATAGGAAACGATACCGGCGCAGGCCCTGAGTTCGCAGTTAAGAGACCCTGCCTCTTTATGTACAACGATCTTATTCTCCAGTTCATCAACGATCTTCTCGGCAATATCCTTGGCATCAAGCCCTTCGGGAACGATGAGGGAGAAATCGGAAGCATCGATGCAGCCCACCATAAGTTCCGGACCCACCACCTTCCTTATCCTTTCGGATACGGTCCTTATGATCTCATCGGCATATTCAAGCCCCATGTCATCGCAGATGCTCCTGAAATTCTTAAGCCTTATGCAGATAAGGCGGAACTTTTTCTTCTGGCGGATGGACTCGCTTAAACGCTTCTCAATTCCCCTTCTGTTAAACACACCGGTGATGGGATCCGTCTGGCTGTCAAGAACCGCGGTACGCATCTGCTCGGAAATGATGGTTATGGATACTATCAGAACAATACTGTTTATGACACCGGGCAATGAGGAATGGCCCGCCGATTCAAAAGCAGTCTTTAATGCACCGAGCATACCTGCCACGAGACTGATATAAGAGAAAATGAGTCCGAATTTCGCATCGATGCCAACCATTATGATGCACATGACAAATGTGACAGACATCAAAGAACCGTTAAGACTGCTGGCAGAAAAGGAAGCACCCCAGAGATTTATAAGTGTATTGGCAAATCTTACGCTTAAAAAAGCATTAAATGCCAATATCAGTATATTGATAAAGAAACATACTCCAAGAAGCAATTTTTTATGCTTAACCTTAAGCAGATTCATAGATCCTTCTCCCGTAATGCCTCATAAGTAAGAGGCTTATTTCTTATTTTATAATACTTTCGGGCTTAAGTTCAACCCCAAGTTATGGTGGTTAAAAACTATATATTGTGTTATAATCCTTTTCGTAGGAACAAGGAGTATATATCGTGAGAAATCTTAGATTCAAATTTACCGTGCTCTCAAGTGTGGGCATGCTTTTTTATGCGATTCCCAAGGCAAATTACATGATAAAGCACAAGGACCGCTATACATTTGAAGAACGTTATGCATACGCCTGCAAAATGGCCAACCGCATGCGCCGTCACGCAAGGACCCAGTCCCATATATACGGTCTTGAGAACCTTCCCCTTGACGAGACCTACGTTCTTTACCCGAACCATCAGGGAAAATACGATGCACTGGGCATAGCCCTTTCCGTAACCCGTCCCGTCAGTGTTCTTTTTGAAAAGAAACAGGCTTCACGTCTTCTTGCACGCCAGGTCTGCGGCCTCATTGAGGCGACCATCATCGATCATTCCGATGACCGTGACAAGGTCCGTGCCATCCACAGAGCCACCGACCATGTTGCAAGCGGCGTAAACTACGTGATCTTCCCCGAAGGCGGTTACACCGATAACAAGAACACGCTTCAGGAATTTTACACAGGCTGTCTCAACGTAAGCATCCGTACAAAAACAACCATCATTCCGGTCTGTCTGTACGATTCCTACAAGTCAATGAACAGCGACACCTTTGAAAAGGTCATAACCCAGATCCACTACCTTAAACCCATCCCCTATGATGAGTACAAGGACTTAAAGAAACCCGAGATCGCAGCATTGATCAAGGGCCGCATCCAGGAGAAACTGGACGAGATAGAAGCCGGCAAGGTAACCGGCGACTACGTAACCCTTCCCAAGCACTATTCCATAAAGCAGATCACATCAGACAAATAAAGACAGAGGGTGGCGAACGCCACCCTCTGAATCTTTATCTAACGCGTATAACACGATAAACACAGCTGCAATGATGCTGATATTATTTCTGCTATGGTATCTTTGATCACCTTTTCCCTTTTCCTGATCTCTGAATCAGTCAGATAGTTGGATCGAACGATTTCTTTAGTGTAATTCTCATTTACCTCGATATGTGACATATTAAGGTAATACGTCGTCAACTCATCGGTGCGACTGTATATCTCGTTCTTTTCATCAATTATCTCATTTGCTAGTTTGCATTCTTCAGGAGAAAAATGATCTGCATAATGGGTTATAAACTGCGAGCAGGCAACTTCCGCATACCATCTGAACATATCATCAGATGTGGTCTGGTTTCTCCCGTCTCCCACAAGCCACTCAGCCGTAGCGCCGGAATTCCGATAAGCATTCAAAAGCGAGGTAATTCCGTCTTCTCTTTTTAATAACACATAAAAAATATCGCTGAAGCTTTCACAAAAGCTGAAGAAGGTATCATATTCCTGTTCTCCATCCGTGCCCCAAAAATTTGTGACATGAAGCACATGAGGATAATACATCATCAACTTGGCCAGTTCATCGCTTGGCATTGTAAGAAGCAGATCCATCGGCGGATTCTCAATATCATAAAATGTTTCCAAATCATATTTGGCCCACAAATTATCGTCATAAAATATGGGATAGGAACGGGTTTCATACCATTTGTTTTTCAAGTCCTCACTTGCCGGCAGTTCTTCCGCAATGGCCTTTATTCCTTCTGTCCCCATCAGGAGCGTCAGCATGGTTATCAACGCAAATATTGTTATATTCCTTTTCTTCATGTTTCCCCCTTTGTGTCATTCTCAACACCATGTACACTTTCAGCGTACATTCATTCTTCATAAAGGTCAATTGCACAAACTGTAATTTAAGAATTTCAGCATTACATTTTAAGTAATCTGAATAAGTTAACTGACATTTAACCTTTTTGTGCGATAATGAAGTATAATGTTGTTATGAAATATTTCAGGAGGGTATTGCATGGATTACAAAATCGCTTATGAAGAATGGCTGACAAACTTAAAGTCTGACGATCCCTTAAGGGCGGAGCTTCTTAAGATCGCAGATGATGAAAAAGAAAAAGAAGACCGTTTTTATCAGTGTCTTTCCTTCGGAACCGCTGGTCTTCGCGGCAAGGTGGGGGCAGGAACAAACAGAATGAACTTCCTGACCGTCGGTAAGGCTACTCAGGGAATCGCAGAGTACATAGTTTCACACGGTCCCGAGGCCATGAAGAAGGGTGTTGTTATTGCACACGATCCCAGATATTTTTCAAAGGAATTTTCACAGTACGCTGCAGGTATTTTTGCGGCTAACGGCGTTAAGGTATATACTTTCCCGGATTTAAGGCCCACGCCACAGCTGGCATTTATGATAAGAAGGTTGGGAACCATTTCCGGAATCAACATAACCGCTTCTCATAATCCCAAGGAGTATAACGGCTACAAGGCTTACTGGGAGGATGGCTGCCAGGTTTCTTCTTCCGTTGCAAACGGTATGGAAGAAAGGATAAATGCAGTCGACATCTGGAAGGATATAAAGACTTCAGATTTTGAGGAAGGCGTTAAAGCCGGAAAGATCGTTGTTCTCGGACCTGAATACGACAGAGAGTATCTTGACAGGGTTGAAAGCCTTGCAATACACGAAGGCGATGAGCTTGACCTTTCAATTCCCCTTGTTTATACACCATTAAACGGCTGTGGATCCATCCCCTTCAGACAGATGCTTACGGACAGAGGCTTTACCAACTGGCAGATCGTTCCCGAGCAGGAGCATCCGGATCCGGAATTTACCACGGTAGGCTATCCCAACCCCGAAGATCCCAAGGCATTCAAATTAAGCGAAGAATACGGCCGCAAGTTCGGTGCAGAGCTTTTGATGGCCACCGATCCCGACTCGGATCGCTTCGCCATAGAGATCAGAAACGACAACGGCGAATATATTCCCCTTAATGGTAATCAGACGGGATACCTTCTTGTTAACTACATACTCGAAGGTCATAAGACCGCAGGAACCCTTCCCGCCAAGGGTGCAATGGTTAAGTCCATTGTTACCTCCACCCTTTCAAACATCATCGCCAAGGCATACGGTGTTGAGATGTTTGAAACCCTCACGGGATTTAAGAACATCTGTGGCAAGATCCCTTACCTTCACGAAAACGGCTACACCTACCTCTTCGGCTACGAAGAGTCCGTCGGCTACGCAGCCTGCGAGGACATCCGTGACAAGGACGGCATCTCCGCCGGAATGCTTGTTGCAGAAGCTGCCGCTTACTACAGACTTCAGGGCAAGACCTTATGGGACGTTTTACAGGAGATCTACGCAAAGTACGGTTACTTCTCGGAAGACGAGCCCAACATCGTTCTTGAGGGCATTGAAGGCGCAGAAAGAATAAAACGTATGATGAAGTGGTTCAGGGAAAATATTCCTTCATCCGTTGCAGGCTCCAAAGTCTCCAAAGCCATTGATTACATTAACGGCTACGAAGACATCCCGCCTCAGAATGCGATCCGCCTCTTCCTGGAAAACGGTTCCTGGTTTGCCATCCGTCCCAGCGGCACCGAGCCGAAGATCAAGTTTTACTTCTACTCCGACCAGAATTCAGCTGACGCAGCCAAGTCCGTCAACGCAGCCATCAAAGCCGAGATACTCGGTCTCATAAATAACGTACAGTAATAGCAAAGGCCCCGGAGCGATTGCTCCGGGGCCTTTGCTATTTATCTTTTATTTATATTTCTTATTTATCAGCAATCGCAATGGAATCAGTAGCATAAGTATGATCACAATATAAGTCACCGCAACAAATATAAAACCTCGTATTCCCGCTTCAAGACTTATCACATTGAACAGCATATCCGTCAAATCACAGTTTTCAAACAATATCGCTACGACGATTAACGCATTGTAAGGTATTTTCTCTCCAATGAGGTTTCTATACAGCAAAAACAAAACTGCTATAAGTGAAATGACCATTATCACTCTCAACTGATTGAAAATGAAAGGTCCAATCTGAGATTCTTTAAGTCCGAAAAGGAATTTCCTGTTTGCAGCCGCAATAAGAAGATATCCAAACAGTAATGGAGCATATATCGCTGATATGTACCATACGATCATGACCTTTTTATATATATTGTTATACTTTGAATCGACCGATTCTTTCCTTATGATACCGACAATAAGAATGATCGAAACACATATAACCAGCAGAAATGCGTCTACCCACAACGGGATCTGAAATCCTACATGAGATGAAAAACCCGAAATGTAAACCCTAAGTATCATCAAAACAGCACACACCAAAATTCCGATTACGCTCCGTATATATCTCTTCTTTTCCCTGCGTTGCAGTTTAAGAATACTGATAGCATCTTTTAGTACAATACTCTCCTTCGGAACCGATTCACCGATAATCAGTTCATCGATCTTTATATCAAGTGCCGCTGCCAGGCTTTCAAGCACAGCCACATCAGGAAAACTCTCCCCATTTTCCCATCGAGACACAGCCTTATTCGTAACTCCGACTATATCCCCCAGTTCCTGCTGAGTGTATCCCTTTTTGTTCCTCGCATCCTTTATAAGCTGTCCCGTCTTTATCTTATCCATAGTGCTCCCTCCGCCTTAACTATATCAAAGCACATGTGATATCAGCAATCCATTGTAGCGAGAACTGTCCATTGTCTATATTTGCAGGCTGTCAGAATATCTGAATTGTATAGTGTCCTTGGGCGGCGTTTCCATATATGCCCTTTCCTTATGCATGAATGATACAATTTCATCTTTAGTCATTTTTCCAAGCTTTTGAATTACTGTATTCAAAATCGCTATATCTTCATCTGAAAGAGACCCAAACTCAAGACCTTCTCCTGACAATGAAAAGTGGTACGCTATACCTTCTCCCATATCAATCTCTTCACATGGTACATCTTTCAAATCAATGATCGAATTATGTCCGACAGGAACTGCTCCCATCGGCAGTGCCTGATAGGCCAGTCCGGTAATTGCATGTCCTCTCCTCTTATACGACAAAGAATCGGCATACCACATTAGTTTCATCAATTTAACCTTATATAGACTCGTTACATCAGACGAAGCAGAAAAATATCTTATAACATCCACCACCTTATCAAGCGACAGTTCCGTATTTCCCTGAGAGAGACTATCTCCTTTAAATCTGACATAATCTGCCTCAATTGCTTTCCGCAAATAAATATCACGATCTGCTTCATACAATAGGGTTGCATATTTCAGGTATCTTCTGTATGCATCCTCCGCTATCGTTTCCTTCGCTCCATTCAAAAGAGAAATGAACCATTCAGGATCACTGTCAAGTTTCTTCAGTATCGTATCATGTGCCCTGTCCTGTACCTGATGGCTTTCATATCTTGTGATCGTCTTACCTCCCCAGCCCAGCAAAGAGCAAAGATCACTTTGTGTAATCCCATATTTCCCGCGTATATCAGTGATATCGGAAGCAGTTAACAAGCCCTCCTCACGTCGATATGCATCCTTTAATCTGATATCATTCTCCAGCATCTGTCTCTCATCCGCATATAATTCACCCGCGATATCGCAATACATGTATTCAGCATCATATTCAACCTTTTGTTCTTTAAAGGTTGCGATATCTCTTGTTATGACAGTTTTCACTTCATGCACTTCCATACAGCATGTGCATAACCTCTTTTCACATTTTATGGTCTTCATTTTCATTTAAGCCTCCTTTTTCTTGCGATAGGGAAACATTTCAGGCGTAAATGCCCTTTCAGCAAAATGGAACGACATGATGAACAAAGTTGTATTGCCATATTGGCCCAATAATTCAACTCGGATCTTAATATATACATCTTCACAACCATTATATACTTTCCCAAATTCACGCAACTCACTTCTATTAGGAAATCTTAGGTCTTTTAATGTCCTTATATACTCTTCAACTGTCAAGGAAGATAATTCTCTTTTTAAAGCATCTACA
>JAEEIN010000163.1 GCA_016281385.1 Lachnospiraceae bacterium
GGTCCTTTTTTAAGTGATCTAGCCATTTTAATGTCCTCCTGTATTATTTGATTGCCTTGCCGTCACGTCTTCTTACGATGAGCTTGTTGGAAGCCTTCTTAGCCTTACGTGTCTTAAGACCAAGTGCGGGCTTGCCCCAAGGTGTGCTCGGTCCGGGACGACCGATGCTCGTCTTACCTTCACCACCACCATGAGGGTGATCGTTGGGGTTCATAACTGAACCGCGGACTGTAGGACGAATGCCCATGTGACGCTTACGGCCTGCCTTACCAACGTTTACGAGGCTGTGTTCAACATTACCTACAACACCGATGGTAGCACGGCATACAAGGGGAACCATTCTCATTTCGCCTGAAGGAAGACGAAGAGTTGCGTACTTACCTTCCTTAGCGAGGAGCTGTGCGCTGTTTCCGGCTGAACGAACAAGCTGTCCGCCCTTTCCGGGATAAAGCTCGATATTGTGTACCTGAGTACCTACGGGGATCTCCGATAAAGGTAAGCAGTTACCGATACGAACTTCTGCGTTTTTACCGTTCATGACCTTCATTCCGTCGGTAAGTCCGACAGGAGCGAGGATGTAGCTCTTTTCACCGTCTGCATAGCAGATAAGAGCGATGTTTGCTGTTCTGTTGGGATCGTACTCGATACCGATTACGGTTGCGGGTACATCATCCTTGAGACGCTTAAAGTCTACTACTCTGTATTTCTTCTTGCTTCCGCCGCCCTGATGTCTGACGGTTATCTTACCCTGGTTGTTACGACCTGAGTGCTTGGGAATGGATACTACGAGGCTCTTCTCGGGAGTCTTCTTCGTGATCTCGGAAAAATCCAAGCCGGTCATATTTCTTCTGGAGGGTGTATAGGGGTTATATGTCTTAATTCCCATTTTCTTTATCTCCTTTTACTATTTGTCATCACGCTTGTTTTGCGTATAAATATCATCCGTTTACGGATGTGCAATCATCTTATAATCCGGCGAAGATCTCGATATCCTTGGAGTCCTCTGTTAACCATACGATTGCTTTCTTTGTCTTAGCGGTCTTACCAACCACCATACCGCGGCGCTTGTTCTTTCCGTCGCTGTTAACGGTGTTGACACGCTTTACCTTTGTACCGGGAAACATCTTTTCAACTGCCTCTTTAACCTGAGACTTGTTTGCTTCGGTGTGTACAAGGAATGTATACTTCTTCTCAGCCATACCGGACATGCTCTTCTCGGTAAGTACAGGCTTAAGGATTACGTCATAGTACTGAATAGATGCCATTATGCGTATACCTCCTCAATCTTCTTGACAGCGTCCTTTGTAAGAACAATGGTGCCGCCCTTCATGATGTCGTAAACATTCATCTGCTCAACAAGTGTTGTGTCAATGCTTGCAACGTTCTTTGCAGATGCTACTACGTTCTTATCGTTATCGGCAAGAATAACAAGTCCTCTTGAAACCTTTAAGTTATCCATAACCTCTACGAACTTCTTTGTCTTGATGTCGTCAAGCTTTAACTCATCGAGAACGATAAGCTTGTCAGCCTGAACACGGCTTGTGAGTGCAGACTTAAGAGCTGCTCTCTTTTCCTTCTTGTTAAGCTTGAAGGAATAATCTCTCGGAACGGGAGCGAATACTACGCCGCCGCCTGTCCACTGGGGAGCTCTTGTTGAACCCTGTCTTGCATGACCGGTTCCCTTCTGTCTCCAGGGCTTTCTTCCGCCGCCGGAAACCTCAGAACGTGTCTTTGCCTTCTGTGTTCCCTGACGATTGTTTGCAAGCTGCTGAACGACTGCCATATGTACGAGGTGCTCGTTAACTTCTACACCGAATACAGAGTCGCTTAAGTCGATCTTTCCGACTTCCTTGCCTTCCATATTATAAACAGATATTTTCATCTTCATGGTCCTCCTTCCGGTCTTAATTAAGCGTTAGCCTTAACTGTTTCTTTGATTGTAACTAAAGCCTTCTTAGGTCCGGGAACGGCACCCTTAACAAGCAATAAGTTGTTTTCAACGTCAACTCTGACTACTTCAAGGTTCTGAACAGTAACCTTTACGTGACCCATGTGACCGGGCATTCCCTTACCCTTGAATACGCGGCTGGGATCGGAACTTGCACCGTTTGAACCCTGGTGACGGTGGAACTTGGAACCGTGCTTCATGGGTCCTCTGTGCTGGCCATATCTCTTGATGGCGCCCTGGAAACCTTTACCCTTGGAAATAGCGGTTGCATCAACCTTATCTCCTGCAGCAAAGATATCTGCCTTGATCTCCTGACCGAGTGTATACTCAGCGGCATTTTCAAACTTGAACTCTCTTACGTATCTCTTGCAAGAAGTTCCGGCCTTGTCGAAGTGACCCTTCTCAGCCTTGTTTACGCCGTGGGGATGAACTAACGCACCCTTTTCATTGTAACGTTCCTTCTTTTCTGCGTAGCCAACCTGTACAGCTTCATAGCCGTCGTTTTCTACTGTCTTAACCTGTGTTACTACACAAGGTCCTGCCTGAAGAACGGTAACAGGAACAAGGCTGCCGTCTTCGTTGAAGATTTGAGTCATTCCGACTTTTGTTGCTAAAATCGCTTTCTTCATGTTTCCTCCTTTTGTCTACAGCGGAATGGATGTTTCACCATTCATCCTAGTAGAGGTTGTTTTGTTTTTCTTTGATCAATTACTTCATTTTGATATCGATGCTTACACCTGCGGGCATCTCGAGTCTCTGAAGAGCCTCAACCGTTTTCTGGGTAGGTGTGATGATATCGATCAGTCTCTTATGAGTTCTCTGTTCGAACTGCTCTCTGGAGTCCTTGTACTTATGTACGGCTCTTAAGATCGTAACAACTTCCTTTTTGGTAGGAAGCGGAACGGGACCGCTTACCTGAGCGCCGTTCTTCTTAACAGTCTCGATGATCTTCTTGGCAGATGCATCAACAAGCTGATGATCATATGCCTTGAGAGTGATTCTCATTACCTGATTTGCCATAAAAATAGTCTCCTCCTTTTCGTACTATGTAAGGCTTAGTACAACAAGCGGCGACTGTACACTTTCCCGTGCGTGTCCTGCTCTCTCAAAAATATAGAAGAACCGGAGTTCTTCATAAGTTTGTACGCAGACAGCACGTCGTTTCTGCCCTGAGGCAGACAGTTGTTTGGTACAGTGACTTGTCGTCAGTTTTTGTAAACTTGACATTCGCTCCACGGAAAACCTGCAAACGGTTATGTATTTCCGATTGCAGCAACCTCACGCTTCATAGCTATTTATGCCACAGCAATAAGCACTATACACCTTTTGGTCAAAGAATGCAAGCACTTTTTTCAAAATTTTTATTGCCTTTACTTCACACGGGTTTTATACTAATGCGGAACAGAAAATTTTGCAAGGAGTTTTTTCATATTTATGTGGATTGCAAACAATTGGACCGATTACGAGATCCTGGACACCTCCGACGGCGAAAAGCTGGAGCGTTGGGGCAAGTACCTTCTTGTCCGTCCCGATCCCCAGGTCATATGGACATCCGATAAAAAGAACAGGGGCTGGAAAGCATTCAACGGCCATTATCACAGAAGCAGCAAAGGCGGCGGCGAATGGGAGTTTAAAGATCTCCCCAATGAATGGACCGTCAATTACAAAAACGGAGCAATCTTCCATCTTAAGCCCTTCGCCTTCAAGCATACGGGACTTTTCCCCGAGCAGGCGGTCAACTGGGACTGGTTTTCTTCTATTATAATAAAGGAAAAACAAAAATCTCCCGACAGGCCGATAAAGGTCCTTAACCTTTTTGCCTACACCGGCGGCGCAACCATTGCCGCAGCATTGGCAGGTGCGGAAGTCACTCATGTGGACGCTTCGAAGGGAATGGTGGGATGGGCAAGGGAAAATGCCGTCTCCTCCGGACTTGAGAACGCAAAGATCAGATGGCTTGTGGATGATTGTCAGAAGTTTGTTGAACGTGAGATAAGGCGCGGAAACAAGTACGATGCGATCATCATGGATCCTCCCTCCTACGGGCGGGGCCCCAAGGGTGAGATCTGGAAGATCGAAGAAAGCATCTTCCCCTTCATCAAGCTTTGCGAACAGCTTCTTTCGGAAGATGCGCTTTTCTTCCTTATAAACAGTTACACCACCGGACTTCAGCCCGCGGTACTTACTTATATGATAGAGACGGTTGTGGGAACGAAGCATCACGGAGTCGTCAGATCCGACGAGATCGGAATTCCCGTTACAGACAGCGGGCTCATTCTCCCCTGCGGTGCCAGCGGAAGATGGATGAAGGAATAAATTCGGACATAAAAAAACTCTCTTCCATACGGAAGAGAGTTTTTTGTCAATATCAATAGTAGTTATAATAGTTTGCGTACTGGCTGAAATCCGAAAGCCACGCCATAAGTGCCGCACCGAATACCAATGCAAGAACGATCTCAAGAACGATCATGATCGCAAGGAAGATCAGGTAAGCCTTACCGAAGTTCTTTCTTGATTCCTTACCGTCTGCAAATGCCCAAACAAAAAGCATTATGATGTTTACGCAAGGGATGCACAGAAGGAAGAGGATTCCAAGCCAGGTTCCGATGCCTACGGGCTCGTTGTTCTTGGGATCAACGTAAGGCTGCTGGTATGCAGGCTGCTGATAGTAGTTGGACTGGCCTCCCTGAGATGCGCCGTAATTTACACCGCTGTTGAAGCTCTGATCCTGCTGTGTCTGTGTCTGATTGTCAAGTGTACTTGCATCAACGTATCCGTTGTTATTGTCGTTCATGATTCATAACCCCTTTGGAAATTATTAATAAA
>JAEEIN010000164.1 GCA_016281385.1 Lachnospiraceae bacterium
AGCCCGTGAGATAGCAAAGAAAGAGATCTTCGACCGTACAGTTATCTTTGGACTGGGAACCACCGGTATGTTCATCGGTGATCTTATTTCAAGAAAGTATAAGGATTCAAAGATCCTTTTTGTTGCCAGAAGCCCCAGGGAATCACAGAAGGTTTCTTTTGCACTTAAGAACTCACATGCCGAGTATCTTCAGAACACCTTCGACAGCGAGCAGGAGCTTGCGGATGCCATAGTTGCAAAGCTTGGCGGAAGGGCAACCACCTTTATCGGTGTAAGCGGAAGCAATGTGGAACACAGGGTAGCCTTTGAGCACAAGGTTCTCGGCTGCAACGGCCTTTACAACAGCTTTTCACTTGGCCCGAAGATCACCTTCGATACAATGCCCTTCGGATTCGAGAATCATCTGATCATCGCATCCATCAACTTCAGACAGGACCATATGGAGGAGGCTATCGAGCTTCTTTCAAAGAGCAATTACGATGAGATCGTTGAGCTTATCGACAGGGAAGAGTTCGCGGCTGATCCCATCAAGGCTTACAAGGAAAAGATATATTCCAAGAGCGCACCTATGAAGACGGCTGTGATCTGGAATGAAAAATATATTAACAAAGAGAGATAAAGAAGATGAAAACAGTATTTATCAACAAGCCCTTTGAAATTCACCGCTTCCGAAAAGGACGCTTTCCTTGGCGGAAACGCAATGAGATTCTACGGATTTGATTTCGCCAAACCCATGCCCTTCATAGATAACATGCTGTAATAAAGGAGATATATATGTTAAAAGGAATTCCCGCGATCATAGGTCCCGACCTTTTAAAGGTCATGTGTGAAATGGGACACGGAGATACAATTGTTATAGCCGACGGCAATTTCCCCGCCGCTTCCATAGCAAAGGATGCGATCCTTATAAGAATGGACGGACACGGAGTGCCAGAGATCCTTGAGGCCATGCTTAAGCTCATGCCTCTCGATCAGTATGTGGACAAGCCGGTGACCTTGATGGAACGCTGCGAAGGCGACAACGCCGATATCAGTATCTGGGACAAATACAAGAAGGCCGTGAATGAAGCGGATCCCCGTGGGGAGGCACTCATCGGGACGCTTGAAAGGTTTGCTTTTTATGATGAAGCCAAGAAGGCCTACGCGGTCATCGCAACCTCAGAAACCAGCCAGTATGCAAACATCATCCTTAAGAAAGGATGCGTACTTTGATTGAGGCGGCAAGTGCGGAGGCCTCGTCATAATCCAGATCGTTTACAAGCTCCGCAAGTTTTGAAATACTGTCCGCTAGCTCCTTATCACAGTCAAAGGTAAGGAGCTTTTTTATTGCGGTCTCACCCCGGTCTATATCAAAATCGGCGGAGGCAGCTTCGATCTCCGTAAGAAGTGAAATGACCGGTTCAGCAGAAAAGGGGATCCTGTCACCGGTTTCTTTTTCCGCAAAGGGCTCAAGATAGGGCTTAAGGGCTCTGAAACGGGCAAGAACGTCGGGAGTTAATAAAGCGGCCTTTGTAAGGGAACCTTCCTTGCCGATCTTTTCAAGCTCAAAGAAGCTCTCGGAGAGAGCGGTATAGCCCATCATCCGACAGGTGGTTTTTAAGGCGTGGACATTGGTGGTGAAATTCGTAATATCACCGTCAGCAAGGTACTTTTCAGTCTCGTCGCTTTTCTTGTCAATGAACCTGTAAACATCCCCAAGAAATTCAATATACATTTCGGGACTTCCGCACTGCTTTATGCCTGCGGAGGTGTCAATGCCCGGTATTGAGATGGATGAAATATCTGTATTTGCCATTTCCTCGCTCCTTTCAGATTTCATAGTAGCATAATGATCAGTTGTGAGTAAAGTTCCTTTGTTGCAGTAAAGTTGGTAGTATGCTACGATAATATATTAAGATAGTGTGCATATTTTGCAATTATTTGCAAGGAGGCAGATTATTATGGAAGATAGGATCATTGTGGTCGATGACGATCCCGTTATTTGTAAAAAAGCCTGGAAGAGCCTGACGGATGCGGGGATGAAAGCCGTCGCCCTTAAATCCGGGGAGCAGCTTATCGAGCATATCGCAAAGAACGGAAGTCCCGAGCTTATTCTTCTTGACATCAGAATGCACGGAATGGACGGGTATGAGACCCTTATAAAGCTTCGTGAAACAGAAGAAGCCGGCCGTGAAACCCCTGTCATCTTCTTAACGGGAGATGAGGATGAGGACACGGAGATCAGGGGACTTACCCTTGGTGCAATGGACTTTATCAGAAAGCCCTTTATTCCCGATGTGCTTGTTCTTCGGGTAAGACATGCAGTGGAATTGATAAAGCTGCAAAGAGACCTGGCAGGAGAAGTGGAGAAGAAGACAAGGGAGAACGAAGAACTGTTCTTACAGGTGGTTTCTTCACTGGCGGATGCCATCGATGCAAAGGATGCATATACCAAAGGTCATTCCGGACGTGTGGCCGCTTACTCTAAAGAGATCGCAAAGAGATGCGGCTATGGGGAGAAGGAGCAGGATGATATTTACATGATGGGCCTTCTTCACGACGTTGGTAAGATAGGCGTTCCCGATGAGATCATAAACAAACCGGGAAGGCTTACGGATGAGGAATTTTTAAAGATCAAGCAGCACCCGGCCATCGGCGGGCGGATCCTTGAAAACATACAGAAGATGCCGGAGCTTGCATCGGGTGCAAAGTGGCATCATGAGAGGTTCAACGGTAAGGGTTATCCCGACGGACTGGCAGGGGAAGAGATTCCCGAGGCTGCACGTATCATAGCGGTGGCGGATGCTTACGATGCAATGACCAGTAACCGAAGCTACAGAGTAATGCTCTCACAGGAAAACGTGAGATCCGAGATAGAAAAGGGAATGGGCTCCCAGTTCGATCCCCGTTTTGCAAAGATCATGCTTGAAATGATCGATGAAGACAAAGATTTTACCATGCGCGATCACGTGGCTGCTCCCGTTTCGGAGTGATTTTGATCGATTAAACTACAGGTGTACAGGGAACACCTGAAGCTTGGAGGCATTTTAATGGGTTGCAGATTATTGATAGTATGTCATGAAAAGACCTTTCTTGTTGATTCCCTTGTAAAGGGCCTTGAAAGTACGGGCATTGAACCTTTGCTGTGCGGGCCGGATGTAAGGGACATCGACGTTCTTAAGGACCTGTCGGACATAATCCTTGTTTTTGTGGATGATTTTACTTCCGAGGAAATGAAGGTCCTTGTCTATGTAAAGGATGTCTGCGTGGATGACGGAAAGCCCCTTTATCTGGTGGGATACAGGGATATGTTAGATCACGCGGGAGAACTGATCCCTCCCGAATATGTGGATAAGGAATTTGCCCGTCCCATCGATGCGAAGAAACTTATAAGCGCCCTTACCTTTGAAGCGGATCAGTTAAGTTTTCGTGCACTCCAGAAAAGTATAATGATCGTTGATGACGATCTTACCTACCTTAAGATCATACGTAAACAGCTTTCCACAAAGTATCATGTTGTTGCGGTGAAGTCGGGAATGCAGGCAATAAAGCACCTTGCAACCCATACACCGGATCTTATCCTTATGGATTACGATATGCCCATAACCACTGGTTCAAAGGTCATGGAAATGATCAGAAGCGAACCTGATACAGAAAACATTCCCATCATCTTTCTTACAGGTAAGGCGGACAGGGAAACGGTCATGGACGTAATGGGACTTAATCCTCAGGGCTATCTTTTAAAGGATATGAGTCAGGAGGAGATCCTTGAAGCCATCGATAAGTTTTTCGAAAGCGAAAAGTTAAGGGTAAAACACAGGAAATACAACGGTTAACGGTGTAAAGACAGCAGGTAACGAGGGGTGTCTCAGTGAAAAGAGGACTTACTATCTTTGTAAATGTAGCCGTCATTGCATTCATCATTGCTTTCATAGTTGACTATACTTCCCAGAAGAGAACGGAGAGCAATGATTTCGAATTAACGGCCTTTCAGAATACTGCGGAAACCGCAGGTCAGATCATAGCGAACTATCTTGCGGACGAGCAGCACCTGTGTGATATCTGGGCAAGTTACATCAATCATTACACTTCCGAAGAAGGATATCACATGACCATAGAGGAGGCTATCGAGTTTACCCGCAGGGCATCAATTTCCGACATGGTCGAGGCAAACATAGTTTATTACGATGACGGTTCTTTTTCCGGACTTTCGTCAGCCCACAGCCTGAAAGAAGAAAACGATTATACCGTTTCCTACAAGGGCTATTCGCTGTTCTCGAATTTCTCGGAAAGCAATCTTAATAACGAAGTAAGACAGACCGCTGCTTTTGCAAATTTGCAAAACGGCGTTCCTTCCATGGCATTTTTAAATACTCTGACACTGAGAGGGGATAATCCCGGGGAAACAAGAAAGGCCCTTCTCATGCGTATCATCCCCATAAGCGAGATCAGCAGAAAGCTGGTTTATCTTAAGGGCGAATACAAAGACGTGGAGCTTGCAATCATCGATACGGCCGGCAATTACATGATCCACGGAAGTCAGTTAAAGAATTCGAATTTCTTTGAATACTACAAATCCTATAATCACACGGATTACTTAAGCCAGCGTGAGTTTGAGGAAGCGGTTACGGGCAAAACGGGGCTTTTGGAGATCATTGACTACAAGGGGCAGAAATGTGTTGTTGCTCATACACCGGTTACCACGGACAATGACTGGTTTCTTATCAATATCATTCCGGAATCCAGTCTTATACCTATCGTCGTAGACTGGGTTCTTCTCGGCGGGGTCATCGGAACACTGGTATTCCTGCTCATTTTCAATATGGCATCCATGATGTACTTTAACAGAAGGCTTGCCATTGCGGCGAAGGAGGCGGAGAAGGCAAATGCCGCCAAGTCAAACTTCCTTTCAATGATGTCCCACGATATCCGAACTCCAATGAATGCCATTACGGGCTTTAACGAGATGATAAGCCGTGAAAGCAGCGACCCCGACATTTTAAGGTACTCGGAAGGTATTAGGATGGCGGACAAGACGCTGTTAAGCCTCATAAACGATATCCTTGACTTTTCAAAGCTGGAAGCGGGAAAGCTTGACATCATACCCGTTGAATACGACCTTGTATCCATTCTCAATGACCTGGTTAACATGATACAGGTCCGTACGGAGGAAAAGAACCTGGCATTGGAGATCCATATAGATCCGATGATCCCCAGGAAATTGTACGGCGACGAATTAAGGATCAAGCAGTGTGTAATTAACCTGCTTTCAAATGCCGTTAAATACACGACCACCGGAACCGTAACCTTCACGGTGGGATACGAGGGCTGTGAGGACGAGGAAGATCAGATCCTTCTTAAGATGAGCGTGGCCGATACGGGCCTTGGGATCAAACAGGAGGATATCGACAGACTCTTTGTGGCTTTCCAGCGACTGGAAGAAAAAAGAAACCGAAACATCGAAGGCACCGGCCTTGGCCTTAATATTACACAAAGCCTGCTTAACAGAATGGGCTCATCACTTAAAGTCGAGAGCGAATATGGCAAGGGTTCGGTATTTTCATTTGCCGTAAAGCAGGAAGTAAGGGGCACGGACGCAGTAGGAGAGTACGAAGAGGCTTTCCGCAGTGCAATGGAATCCCGGGGCGGATACAAACGAAGCTTTACGGCTCCCGCTGCAAGGCTGCTTGTTGTTGACGATACTCCGTTAAACTTAAGTGTATTTACAAGCCTTCTTAAGGCCACAAAGGTAAGTGTGGACACTGCGGAAAGCGGAAGCGAATGCCTGCGGAAGTGTACACAGAATAAATACGATGTTGTTTTTCTTGACCATATGATGCCTGAAATGGACGGTATTCAGACATTGCATGCGCTTAAGGAGCTTGAGGATAACAAAAACGCAGATACGCCGGTCATCTGCCTTACCGCAAATGCGATATCGGGAATGAGGGAGATGTTCCTTTCGGAAGGGTTTACAGACTATCTTACGAAGCCCATCGATTATGTGATGCTTGAGCAGATGCTCCTTAAGTACATTCCGGAGGAGAAGATAACCGAGGAAAGCACAGAGGAGACTGGGGAAAGCAGAAAGCTTCCGGAAGCGGTTTATAAGATACCGAACCTTGATGCGGATTCGGGACTTTCATATTGCGGAGATGTTGATACGTATCTTAAGAGCCTTAAGCTCTATGGCGAAGCGGCGGAGAAGAACGCGGAGGAGATCAGGAATTTCTGGAAGGTGCGGGACATCAAGAACCTTACCATCAAGATCCACGCGCTTAAGAGTACGTCAAAGGTCATCGGGGCTTTCGATCTGGGAGAGCTGGCAGCAGGACTTGAGCAGGACGGAAGGCTTGGAAGGCTTGAGGAATTCGGGGACGGTCTGGAACGGTTTCTTTTTATGTATAACGAGCTGGCTTTAAAGCTTACGGAAATGTTTAAGTCAATCGGCGTCGGACAGCAGCCTTCAGAGATATGGCAGGCAGAAAGGTTGCAGGCGGATGAGAAAGGCGAGGGGCCGGAAGCAACGGAGCACAAGCAGCTTCTTCTTGTGGACGACGATCCGCTGTATCTTAAAATGGTACGGGGGTGGCTTACTGACAAATATGAGGTGGCTGCGGTTAAGGCGGGAAGTCAGGCACTTTCATATCTTAAGGGGCACAGGCCGGATCTTATTTTACTTGATTTTGAGATGAAGGACATGGACGGGCCGGAGGTACTTAAAGCTATACGAGAGAATCCGGAAACGGCGGATATACCGGTGGTATTTCTTACCGGCAGGACTGACGAGGAGGCAATCGAGAGCGTGATGAGCCAAAAGCCCGCCGGATACCTTTTAAAAACAATGGATCGTGATTCAATAGTTAAAGCGATAGATGGTCTTTGGGGACAGGGGATTTTATCTAAGTGATTGGAGGATCTGAGATGAGATCAAAGAAAAGACTTGCTGTCGCAGTAATCGCGTTGTTTGCACTTATGTTTACAACACTCACGGGGTGCGGTAAAGCAAAAAAGGCAGAGGAATTTGTGCCGAAACTTGACACTTCGTCGGATGCATCCGTAACGGTTTACGGGAACTATTCAAATTTCGAAGCACTGGAAAGCGAATTTGAGCGGTTTAACGTGCATTATCCCAATGTGAGTCTGACGTACATGTATCTGGACGGATACAATGACGCCATTGGCAATTCCCTTTTGAGCAACGAGGCGCCGGATATCTACTGCACTTTCTTCTGGATGCTGGGAAATCCTGCATATGAGGAGGTTTTCGGCGCGGCAGCAGACCTGGGAGCAGCAGATTCGGGAATCGACTTCTCCTGTGTTAGGGACAGCATCATAAGAAAAACGGATAGCGGCGAGATACTGATGGCACCTGTGCTTGCCACCACCTGCGGAATGCTGGTTAATGAGGATCTGTTTAAGAAGGAAGGGCTTAAGGTTCCCACAAAGTGGCAGGAACTTGAAGATGTTTGTGCCAAGTTCAAGGAAGCAGGCTATGGATCTCCATTAATGGGCTTTGTTTCTACCGAATCAAATTCCTTTGAATACAATTTCGCATATCCCGCCCTTTGTAACGCAGTCAGGTCAAATCCTTCCATGGGAGAGGGCTTTAACAATCTGGACCCTTCAACGGGTGAACTGATGCGTGAAAGCCTTGAAAAGTTAAAGGAACTTGCGGATGCAGGAGTTATTGATGCAGATAAGTGCATCAGTGAGATAGAAGATAACTACAACAGTGCGATAATGCGTTTCTTTGAAGGGGACGTTCCCATGCTGGTTTGCTCGGCTGATGTGGCTTCGGGAACAAAAAAGAGGGAAAGCCAGTCAGAGAGTTTCTCGGCTTCCCCCTTTGAATACAGTTTTCACGCCGTTCCCTTTGATGAAAAAGGCGGGTTTGTAATTGATACCGTATCCATGAACTTCTCGGTCAACAAGAACAGCCCCAACAAGGACATGGCGATGGAATTCATGCGCTTTTTGATCTCAACCGAGGAACTTGAAAATATGGCTTCGGTAAAGAGGCTTATCACGACCTCAAAGGATAATTCCTTAGACAGTTTATATTCATCACTCAGCGAAACGCCCGCGGATCATACATTCTGCAGCATCGAGGCAAACATAAACGACAATGCCGTCAAGCAGTTCAGACTGGCAGCACATTATGTGCTCATGGGCGAAATGACGGTGGACGAAGCCATCGAAGCCTACGGTAATCTGAGCAAATAATTTTTGTATAGCGGTGGAACGGGCTTACTGCCTGTCCATCGCTATTACTTTTCTCATGGCTTCCACAGCCGTCTTTACAGACATGGAAGTGTCTTCGCTCATTTTCTGATCAAGGCCTGCCTTCTCACGTTCCTGATTCCAGATAACATGGAAGCATGCGCCTGCGCGGCACTTAAGGGCACTTGCAATAACAAAGAGAGCGGCGGATTCCATTTCGGAAGCCTTTACGCCAAGGCGCTTCCAGGATTCCCACTTCTGAAGAAGCTCGTATGACACGGGACTCTTCTCGGGAGAGTGCTGTCCGTAGAAGGAATCCTTACACTGAACAACGCCGAGGTGAGTTGTATTTCCAAGCTCAACCGCTGCATCCCTTAATGCCATTGCGATATTGAAATCCGATACCGCAGGGAACTCAATGGGAGCGTACTCCATGGAAGTATGCTCGTATCTGATAGCACCGGTAGCAACAACAATGTCTCCGGACTGAATGTCGATATCGATGCCTCCGCAGGTACCGGTACGGATAAAGGTGTCGGCGCCGACATTATGAAGCTCCTCAACACAGATAGCAGTGGAAGGACCGCCGATACCGGTGGAAGCCGCCGTTACCTTAACTCCGTCAAGATATCCTGTATATATATTGTATTCTCTGTTGCAGGCAACCTGCTTAGCATCATCAAACAACTCCGCAATCTTCGGAATCCGTCCGGGATCCCCGGCTAAAATGACATATTTTCCGACATCGCCCTCAACACACTGAATGTGAAACTGTTTTTCCAATTCCTGCATAAAAAGCCTCCTTTTGTGGTTTTATACAAATTATGAAGAACAATATAAGTATATCACACGCAGGGGAAACATGACAGAAGATAAGGAAGAACAACCTTGCGGAGTTTTATGTCATATCCTATACTTGAGATATAAGTTTGGAGCCGCTTTCGCGGTTTCGTAAAAACAAAGGACAGGTGTGAGATGAAGGGGATGAAGATCGTGATAATCATTGTTGTGGCGGTTTTGGTACTGGCAGTGGCCGGCTGCGGTATGATTTTTAAAAACAGCGGTGACGCACCGGTGGAAGTCGGAGGATTGAAAAACGTAAGATACAGTCCCGGTTACGGCGACAGCAACGGCGGGCACCATTCAACGGTACTTAAACGTAACGATGCAGGTGATTGGATCATCGAATGTACCGAACGTGTAGACTTCGAAAGTCCGGAGATAGTGACAACCTACGCAGTTTCCGCAGACGCAGAGCAGGAATTTGAGGCCTTCATCAAAGACCGCAACGTCCTTGCTCTGAAGGACCGCAAAGAAAGCGACGACTTCGTCACCGACTACAGCCCCTGGGGCTACTCCTTCAACTACGATAACTCCGCAATTGGCGGTGGAAGCTACGAGCTCTACAGCTTCGGCGAGTATCAGGTCTATTCCGACAAAGACTATGAGCTGATAAAGGAGCTTAAAGAGCGTCTTGAAGGCCTGAAGGGCGAGAAGATTTCGGAAGTAGAAGAACAGTATTAAGAATATTTATCTGCGATGACCAGCAGATGGGGGATACATTGGCCGCTCGGGGTGCCTCGGGCGGCTTTTTGCCCTGATTTTTTGTTGGGAACTTTTTGTCGCAACCTATGAGTTAAATTTTACTCATCAACAGCAGACAATCACAGAAAACAAAGCACACAGGAGGAACGCAAATGGATGATAAAACAAGAGCACTGGCAATCGAAGAAGCAAAGGAAAGAATGGAACTTCTCGGAATAGACGAGAGGGATATCGAGGCTTTTTGTTCCGGCGAACTTACCAAGGTCGTTGTGGATCATGGGGAAAAGCGATTCGAAAAGGACGAGCTGACCGATGAGGAAAAGGAAATGATCGCCAAGATCGAAAAGGAACAGGAAATTATTGTTTACTACGTGATCAAGGACAAGGGTGTGTGGCCCGACGGAGCAGAGTTTGATCGATATACTTTGCCCAGTGTCGACAAATATGTAAACGACTATGGCTTCATTAAGGAAAGCTGCATTAAGGCCTGCGGGACTTTGGTGGCTCATATCGAGAACATGGAGGATCCGAGGTGCTCGGGCAGGGAAGAATTCAGATTTAAAGTCGTTAAGGGGATAATGATAAACGCTTCATAGGAAAGGAGGCCCATGGCCATGATAGAAAGCGGTGTTTTGAAGATATTGCTTGTTCTTGATATGTTACGAAGAACGGACGAGCGTCATCCGCTGAATTCAACACAGATAATAGAAAATCTGAAAAAAGAAGGGCTGACTGCGGAGCGTAAGTCCATTGGAAAATATATCCAGGTCCTCAGGGATGAAATGGATTACGACATTGTTCTTTGTGACAACAAAAACCTGGGCTGGTACATGCAGGATCAGGAGTTTGAGGACTACGAGCTTAAAATGCTGGCGGACTGCGTGGCCTCGGCCAAGTTCCTTTCGGAGAAAAACAGCAGGAAGCTGATCTCGAAGATCCTTAAGCTCTCCACAAGGGAAGGGGAGAGGATCATCAAGAACACGATGGTGATGGACAGTTCCATGAAAACGGAAGATCCCATGTTCGCAATAAAGTTTGACGAGATCATGCGGGCCATCGCCGATGGAAACAAGATAAGCTTCCAATACATGGAAATGGGCCACGGCAATAAACCGACCCCTCGAAAGAACGGAAAGCGATATGTCATTTCGCCCTATTACATGGGCGTTTGGGGGTATGAGTATTTTGTTGTTGCGAACACAGAACCCTATGACAATGTCAGCGCATATCGCATCGAGATGATGGATTCGGTGGAGGCCCTTTCCGAGAAGGCCCGTCCTATGAATGAGATCCGTGAACTGCAGGGAATCGGCCGAAACGGAAGGACATTTGTAGATTTCATCAAAGAGTCGGTACACCTCAAGAGCGGCGAAAAGTATCGCATAACCATAAGCGGTATCAACCACCTTCGCAAGGAGGTTACAAAGAAGTTCGGCAACGGCCTTCTGTTCCGTGATCAGGGCGCTGACAGATTTGTAGTTAACTTCGAGGTGGCCGATTCCCGCGGAATCTTCGAATGGCTGGCCCAATACGGCCCCGGCATGAAGATCGAAGGTCCTCAGGAGAGTGTGGAGAAGTACAAGGCGTTTTTAACGGAAACTTTGGAACAGTATTGATGGATAGGAGGAGAAGAAATGGAAAAGGAATTTTATGTAGAATTTTATAAATACTTCACTAAATGGTTAACAATGGATTATTTAACTCCGGGATATACGGCGGAAGTGACTATTGATACGCTTTTGTCGGGGTATGTGGCAGAAATTGTTGGAACCAGACTTGGTGTAGAAGATATGGTATTAATATCAAAGGAGTTTCCTATAAGAAGACTTAAAAATATAGCGCCCAAAGGTGATATGCCAGTCTACACCGTGGCGAATAATCAGAATGATCGTAATAATTATCTTAACGCCAAGGTAGATTATCTTTTGGCTAGTAAAAATCAGAATAAGCTTTATTTTGTTGAACTAAAGACAACTGGGAGCAGCTATGTAGATAAACAGTTAAAGCAGATGATCTATTCAGCCGCAACAGTGAAAGAATCATTGAAGTTTTATAATTTGGCAAGTAATACGACTAAATCCAAGAATAAATACTCTGCATATGAGAAGTTAATGGGGTATAAGGTTAATGATATTACGGGGAAATTGGTAGAAGGAAGGAAAATAGATATTAAATCCCAAACACCATCGATAGAATGCGTCTATCTAACAATGGAAACGATGGTTCTTCATGATACGGAGTTTAAAGTTGGCAAAGATACATATCGTGGTTATATAGCCCCTGCAGAAGATAATGGTATTCCTATCTGGGGTGTCAATTTTATGGAATATGAGCCTGAAGAGCCCAAACCGGGTTGGGAAGCTATGAAGGCGATTTTTGATGAAATAGTAGCTGCCACCAAAAAGTAATCAGGAGGCGACGATGCCGGCAAACATTGAGATAATAAACGGAGATCAGATAGGCGGATGCATAACGGTGATTTCTACCGGGAAGGCAAGGATCGTTATTGACTTTGGCGAGAACCTGCCGGGAGCGGAGAAGGAATCG